>JAJYOQ010000247.1 GCA_021796135.1 Bacteroidota bacterium | reverse complement strand
TATTGTACTGCCCGTTAATCTAGGCAGCGGCAGGAACGATGTTGAAGTAAATATCTCGGCATCATGCAGGGACCGCGACCCGGTGCTTACAATACAGCCTAGCGGATATAATATTTTTATCAAATCTTTTTCTACTGTCTTCAGAAAGAAGATGTACCTTATTTTCTAAAAATTCTCGCAATTTTTTCTTATATATCTCACGATTAAAAGGGATACCCAATGAGTTTATTTTAACTTTTAAATCCTTCAAATTTAATTTTCGTAATATCCTGTAGGCAGTGATAATTATTTCAGCATCAAGAAGGGGGGAATTACTTCCTATTGCCTCACAACCGAATTGGTGAAATTGACGTTGCCGACCAGCTTGAGGTCTTTCTTGACGAAACATTGGAGATATATAATAAAATTTATTAAGAGGCTGGAGTTTGCCTAGAGAATGTTCAATATAGGAACGAACCACAGACGCAGTCATTTCGGGCTTTAAAGTTATACTTGTGTTTCCTTTATCAAGGAATGTATACATTTCTTTGCCGACTATATCTGTCTCCTCCCCTATTCCTCTAGAAAACAGAATGGTCTCTTCAAAAATCGGAGTTCTAATTTCTTTATAATTAAAATTTGAAAAAATCATGTGGACTATATTTTCGAGATTCTTCCAATAAGTAATTTCTTCCGGAAGGATATCTTTCGTACCAGGAATCGATTTAATCATATAATAATCATAATTTGAATAAAACTAACAAAAAAAGATGATTTGGAATCTGCAATTGAATTGTTTAAACATCAAAATAATTTTCTTCTTCTTTTCTGAATATTTCCAAAATATCTTCCGAAGTTTTAGCTTTATTTAATTTATCACGAAACTCATCTTTGTTCATCATTCTTGAAATGCGACTCAATAATTTTATGTGATTACTAACTAAATTATCCTTCCCGACAAGTAAAAATATAAGGTTAACTGGTTGGCCGTCTAAAGCATCATAATCAATTGGATTGTTAGCTTTTCCGAATGCTGCTAATATATCATTGACTGCATTTGTCTTGCCGTGTGGAATTGCAAACCCTTTTCCCACACCGGTTGACATAATTTTTTCCCTTTCCAAAACAGCATCTCTAACTTTTTCAATATCTATTACACGAGTATCCTTTTCAAAAAGATTTATTAACTCGTTGATAGCATCTTGCTTTGATTTTGATTGAAGATTGGAAATAATAAAATCTTTACTTAATAAGTCTAAAACTTTCATTAAAAAACCGTAATAATTCTTAAAATAATTTCTTTGCTTTTACAACTGTAAATTTAACAATACCATTATTGTGAATCAATTCATAGTATTGTATTATAAATTTAACTGCAATATCTTGTAATGTTGGTTTGTGACGGGATTGGATGTTAATTCAATAAAGCCATAAGCTTTAATAGGGAATTTTGAGCTTGTTCATATTCCGGGAAATAATTGAGTGCAAGTTTATAATAATAAATTGCCGGAACTAATTCCCACATATTCTCATAAATCTTACCTAAATTATAACAAGATTGATATTTCATTTCAAAATTTTCGCTTTTAATCACTTTTTCGAACCAGGGAATTGCCTCTTTATTTTTACCAAGATTAATAAGATAATTACCTATATTATTTAATGCTATGCTTAATTTGGGATCAATACTCAATGCTATTTCACATTCTCTAATTGCTTTTTCATAATTGCCTTGTAAACTATAAGCAGCACCTAAATAAACATGACTGACTGCAGTCGGAAATATTTCTATAGAGTTTGAATAGTATTTAATTGCCCTCTTTATTTCTCCTTTAAACTGATGTTCCATTGCTTTGTTAAAATTTTCTGCAGCAAGAGCTATTTTATCTTCTTTTAACATATTAAAGTATATTTATTTGTATTATAATAATTTTTTACGGTCTTAAATAACCTTTCTTTTCCTCAATTATCAATAAACTTTCGATTAATGGCAAATTAATCCAAAATAGCGGCATTTTTAATAGATAAATAAATAATTATTCTAATTGCCTTGTTTGCTGATTAGACTTAATTTTGATCATTATTAAATAAAAAATAGGATTTGTTATGAACATTCAAAACAAAACGGTCTTAGTTCTTGGAGGATGGGGTTTAGTAGGCAATGCCGTGGCAAGAAAACTTGTTGACGAAAATCCTAAACAAATTATTATAACTTCTCTAAAATTAAGCGAAGCTGAAGAAGCTGTTTCTAAACTTAGTAAAGAATATCCCCAAAAAGGCAATAACTATTTTATTCCATGGGGCGGCGATATTTTTATTCGTAATGAATTTAAGGACTCTAATAGACTTTCAATATTATCTGATAAAAACAAAAGAAAAATCCTTATGCAAGATATAATGGAAGAACTTTCCGATGATATTCTAAAATCATCTTCCCTTTATAATCTTCTTACTCTTTATAAACCTGATATTGTTATTGACTGTATTAATACTGCTACTGCAATTGCATATCAGGATCTATACACTACGTATAGAAGTATCTTAAGCATAATAAAAAACAAAAAAGATTATGAAAGCCTTTTAGACGAAACTGAAAGACTTCTTTGTACTCTTTATATACCCCAGCTAATAAGACATGTGCAAATCTTATATTCGAGTATGAGTTTGGTAAAATCTGAGATTTATATTAAAATCGGAACTAGCGGGACCGGCGGAATGGGATTAAATATTCCTTATACTCATAGTGAAGAAAAACCTTCACGAGTCTTACTTAGTAAATCATCGATTGCCGGGGCACACACACTTTTGCTTTTTTTAATGGCAAGAACACCAAATGGTCCAATTACGAAAGAAATCAAACCGACTGCTGCAATTGCTTGGAAAAAGATTGAATATGGTGAAATTAAAAAAAGAGGGCAGGCGATAGAACTAATAGATGTGCCTGTTACAGAAGCTACACCACTTATTGATAAGTTTGTGATAAATGAGAATAAACAATATATATCTACGGGACAAACCTTGAAATCCGTTTTCATAGATACCGGAGAAAATGGCATTTTTTCTAAAGGAGAATTCGAAACTATTACCGCCCAAAAACAAATGGAGTTTGTTACACCTGAAGAAATTGCAGAAGTAGTTATTTATGAAATTAAAGGAGGTAATACCGGACATGATATCGTAAGCTCACTTGATCATGCCACTATGGAACCGACTTATCGTGCTGGTTATTTACAGCATATGGCAGTTAAAAAACTTTCACAACTTGAAAAAGAAAATCAGGTTACTAGCGTGGCTTTCGAATTATTAGGACCGCCTCGGCTATCAAAATTATTATACGAAATCCATCTAATTAGTTTATTCAGTAATTCAATGAAAGAGATTCTGAATTTCAGTGCAGAAACGATTTCAGAAAACTGTTATGATATTATTGTTAATAATTCAAAACTGAGAAGCGAAATTATTTCAATAGGTATCCCAATTCTATTGCCTGATGGTGATTCATTACTTAGAGGAAATGCTATAAAAATCCCGGCATTTCGAGGAGAAAACGAATTGAATATTAGTAAAGAGAATATCGATAAATGGGCAAATGAAGGATGGGTCGATTTACGTCCGGAAAACATGGCTAAATGGAAAAATCGAATAAATGAATTAATTGAAGAAGCAGAAAGAATTCCTCTATCGGAAACAAGTTCAATGCATGTAAGGACAAAAGAATATTGGAATAATTATGAAGAAATAAATATCGGTAAAATTTGTAGTTGGTTATTTATTCATGAAGAACAAGGTAATAGGATGAAAGCATAATCTTTCAAACATTTTTTCTAAAAAATAAGTTTTGAAAATAATCACTTAATTTTAGCCATTATATACCATAGATACCAGGTTAAATTTTAATAAATATTTTTTAATTAGAATCCTATATCTAATATTGTCATCCTATTGCTAGGATTAAAAATCTCAATTGCTAATAAATTAAGATTAAAAATAAATTTTGGAGAAATATTATGCCTGTTTATGAATATAAATGTTCCGATTGTAATTCAAAATTTGATGTTTATCATAAGTCAATTGAACATATTGAAGATATTAAGTGCCCTGAATGCAACTCTATTCACAATAAAAAACTTTTATCAACATTTAGCCCTAATATGGGCTCTGTTAGTTCTTCTTCACAAAGTTATGAGCAGTCTGAAAGTAGCTCTTGTTCAACTTGTGGATGTGGCACAGGGTCTTGCGGATTAGATTAAATATGGCTATTTGTATAATTTTTTTCAGAATATAGTTTTCCGATTTCTGCACCAATGATGAATACTATAGAAGAATAATATATCCAGAAAGCAATTACAACCAGGAATGTATATGTACCATATATTTCTCCCCAGGTTTTGAAATGATTAATATAAAAGCCGAATCCTTGTTTAGCAGCCTCCCATAAAATAGATGCCCAAAAAGCGCCAATTAAAATAACACTTTTCTTTATTTTGATAACGGGTACAGTTAAATATAAAATTGAAAAAACTGAAAGATTACGACCAAAGATATTACGGAGAAAAATAAATGTTCAAAGATTCCTTTTTCAACAAAATGCAAAATATTAAATTTATTTGTGATCTCTTTAATGATATCAAGTAGAGGCGATAAAATTGTAGTAAAAAGGAAGATAACAATAACCATTATAACCAGTGCGAAGTCTTTCAGTTTGCCCCATAAATATGATTCATCGCCTTTGGCACCGAATACTTTATTTAAAATTGTTCTCATACTGCTAAATAGCCCACTTGCAGCAAAAAGAAGTCCAAAACCACCGATAATTCCAGCAATATTTTTATATTGAATAACTTCATCAATCCTTGAAAAAATTATTTTTTTTGCTAGTTCAGCATAATTATCGTATGGTATTGTTGTATCAATAAATGCATTTATTTGAGATTGCATATTTATCGAATTGAGAAAATTTCCTAATAAAGCAAAAATTATCAATACAAAAGGGATAATACACACAAATAATGAAAATGCTAATCCTCCTGCAAGTAAAAAAGCGTGATGCTCTTCCATCCTTTTAATTAAACCGATAAAGTAATGATTAAAAAAAAGTTTGATTTTTTTAAATGTAGGAATATAATGAAGAACTAATTTTAGCTTTCTAAACTCTTTATATACGTAAGATTCAAAAATTTTTTTTGATATAGTATTTTTAATCATTCATAATTCTTGATATAGTATTGTAATATAAATCCTCAAGATGGGTTAAATCAAAATTTAGCTTGGAATTAATTATAAGTTTTTTCCCTCCTGTTTTTCCTATAAATCGGAAATATTGCTTTGTTTCATTTAATATTTTTTCAACAGAATTTTTATATCCTTTATCAATAGAAATAATTATTCTCGATTGACTTTCGGAAAAAAGTGAAAAATCTTCACGGCTTTTAATAGGAATATTTATATCGGCGCCGATTAATTTCTCTCTATTTATTATGCAGCATTCGGCCAAGGCTGAAACAACTCCGCCTTCTGAGATATCATGAGCAGATTTTATTAATTTATTACCAATTAATTTTAGAAGGGTTTCATGTAATTTTTTTTCACTTTGCAAATCAATTTTTGGTGAATTCCCGGCTACTTTACCGTGAATTATTTTTAAATATTCACTTCCGCCTAGTTCTTCAAAGTCTTCACCCAAAATATAAATTAAATCATCCTCGTCTTTAAAATAAGATGTAGTTATATTGTCTAAATTTTCAATGAGACCTACCATCCCAATGGTGGGGGTAGGATAAACGGCGACATTTGGAGACTCATTATAAAAACTAACGTTACCTCCTGTAACCGGAGTGTCAAAGAATCTACACGCCTCCCCCATACCAGCAATTGCTTCCTTAAATTGCCAATACATTTCCGGCTTATATGGGTTCCCGAAATTCAAGCAATTTGTTATTGCTAAAGGAACTCCTCCTGAACAAACAATGTTTCTGGCAGATTCTGCAACAGCTAACTTAGTCCCTTCTCTCGGATTTAAGTACACATATCTCGAGTTACAATCGGTTTTAACTGCCAGAGCTTTATTATTTTCTTTTATTAGGATAACAGCCGAATCACATCCTGGTCCTATTATAGTATTTGTCCTAACCATTGAATCATACTGTTCATAAACCCAACGTTTGGAGACTATATTTGGTGAGGAAAATACCTTTAAAATAGCATCGTTAAGATTTTTTGGCTGTGGCAGCTCTTGAAAGTTGAAAGCAGCAACCTCTTTAAGATATGCCGGTTCTTTTACTTCACGATCATAAACAGGAGCACCTCCGCCAAGAACAAGTTCATAAGAAGGTATAATAGCTTTGCTTTCTCCCTCATAATTTATATAGAGCAGTCCATCGTTAGTAACTTCACC
>JAJYOQ010000246.1 GCA_021796135.1 Bacteroidota bacterium | reverse complement strand
TTCATCTTTCTTGTATGATCATTATTCCATTATTTCTATTCAAAAGTATATTTTTATCATAAATATGGACACCGTTTTCTTCTTTGAAACAAAGTTGATCGGTTAGATTCTTACAAACTAAAAATTCACCATTGAAATAGCTTGGTTCGAAATATCTATAAAGTTCATTCAATGATTTGGCTATAATTTCTAGTGCCTTTGCAGCAGGGTCTACATTGCCAAAAGCTCTCATTATTTTGGCCGAATAATGACTTGAAAGATTTCTCATTATTTCTTCTTTATCATGCATATATTATTCTTCTATTTTTGATTTTTCGTTTAGATAATTGATCCAAGTAATTGCAGGAATTATCAAATCCCGAGTTTTTATCCCAACAGCTTCACTGATTTCTTTGAATTGCGGATAAAAATTATTTTGATCTAGCCATGCATTGTTGTCGAGTTTTTTTGCTTTAATTAAATCAGGTTCATTTAATAATGCTCGTAAAGTTTGAGAATAGGGAATCATAATGCTAGTGGTACAAGCTGCATTTAATATTTCCTCTCTTTTATTAAATGAAGGCAACACCTTGAATTTATTGAACTCATCGGTTCCCCTTCCCGTAATTGCATAAAATTCACCTTCATCTTCAAAAAAGCCATTTTGGATATGCCTCATTGTTGCCTCGTTAATGGAAACAGAAAAAGGATAACCATTATTGGCAGTATATCTGTGTGGCCACAAGGAAATTGGATTCCCTGCATAACAAAATAAAAATGATGAAAAATAAGAAAACAGATGAATCTCTTCTAACTTGAATCCATCCAAAAAATTATCAAGTTTATGTGCTAAAGATAAACTGTCAAAAAAAGCTTCAGGTATAACTTGTTCATTCATTTAATTATCTCTTTTTATTTAATGCTATTTCTATATTTGAATACACTTTTTTGAACAAATCCTCTCCTTCTTTTTGAATATCTGATAAATCCGTCCATTCTAGCATCCGTCTAAATTTCATTTTACTTTTTCCACACTTTTCGGCCAATGAAATAAGAAGTTGTGAAGCATTTATATTTGCAGTCATTAACATGTTTTGTTTATAAGTTGTAACGAATTCAGCAAACATATTTCCGACTCTACTTTCATAGGCAATATCAAGTGAGCCCTCTGGTGTGTCAATCATCATCGTTGCCCCTTGTTGGTTACCAGATAAATATATTGCAAGTGACATTCTTAATGCAATATCTAAAAAGAAACGTTGACTTTCAGATAACTGAAATGATTCAGTCCTCGCAGTGTCTTGGAGTTCCAAGACAAGTTTAAGAGTCTTATTCTTTCGTTTTGGTTGTATATTTAAATCGAGTCCTATAAAACTCTTTGCCAGTATTTTAAAAGTGGGTACGAAAATTGTCTCGGCTTCCTTATATGCAAGTTCCACTCTTTTCAAGAGCTTTTCATATTCTGGTTTAAGTTTATCTCTGCTGCCATATTCGTCTTTGGCTTCTCTTGCTGCCATGTCCTGTTGAATTTTATATTGCTCTATCATGGAATCAATATTTTTCTTTCCGGTCCCAGTAAATGAAACATCCGGATTATCCTCAGTAATCTCTTCTAGTTTCTCTTTCAATTTAGTCACTTCAATTTCAGTCCGATCAAGATCAATTTTTTTCCCGTCGATTTCTAGAATCAAATGTTCCAGTTCTAAATATTTAGCTGTTATATTTTCGTCATTATTTTTAATCAATTTTAATAATTCGTTCTGCTCCTTATTATCTGTTTCATTAATAATGGTACTGCATAATGGGCATTTATCTTTATAAACATTCCTTTCAATAGTTTCAACGATATGTGAACCAATTGAACCGCACAAACAACACTCACTATTCTTTATTGATAATCTAATATTTGTATTATCAAGCAATTTTGATCGAGGTTTTGAATAACGAGAAAACAGTCTTGTATGGACACCTTTAAGTTGCATAATTTCTGAACTGAGAACGCTTTGTCTTTTTAACATAGTATCATATTCAATTCTTATATTTTCAAAGGTTTTCTCAATATTTTCTAATTTACTATGATATTTACTAAATTCAATTTGAAGCTTATCGATATCAGGAAGTTTTTTGCCTTTTATTTTATTAGTGAGTTCTTCAATTTTTTTTCTAGCTTGGGTAGATTGCCATTTTGCGTTTCGTGCATTAGATTCATGCCTTTCCATCCTTCTAATAATCCCTAAAATTTTTTCAGCATCATCAGGTTTTGAACTAAAAGCAATTGATAAAGCAAGCGAAGAAGCTCTTTCATCCCAAAATATCATTCTCCGGTTTTCATCAAATGTCAATATATAGAGTTGGTAAAAAACAAAATAATCAAAATTAACAAATCCAATTTCAGCAGCTAACATTGTTCGATAATAGTTATTTAAGTCTTTGGAACTTTCGTCCTTCTTCTTGAAAAGTAGAATATTTTTATTATTATTTATTCTAAATATTTCTAATAGACGAAGTTCATTTCGTTCAAAGAATCCCCTGATTATTCTAAAAACCTTATCATTTATGGTAAAAACAATTTCTATTGATGCTTTCGATTCATCTTTTTTGTTTATTCTACCCTTAAAATATCTTTCGGTATAGACTTTATTAGAGTTTTCAATTTCACCGGGAGAGTAAACTTCTATATTTGGTTCTAGAACAATTCCAGTTAAGCCATAGTTTATAGAATTTAAGAAAGTAGTCTTGCCTAATCCATTTGCTCCTGCAAGACAATAAACTCCATCATTAATTTCTTCATCCACTACATATGTTTTATTGTTTTTATTGTATATTGAAAAATCTCTAATAATTACCCTTCGAAGTTTTATGAAATTATATTTTCCGTGCATATTTATTTATATATATTTTTAGGCAAATTAAATTAACATTTATGTATAATGAGCATCTTAATAAATGGAGTGAATAATAAGAAATTATTTTTAATTAGCCAGCTAGGGCTATCTATATTATTACCTAGTTTATTTATAATCAAAAAATATATCTCTTATATAATTTATGCAAAAGTAGTGCAAATACAAACAAAAAAAAGAATTATGACTTATCCTAAGGGTTCAAATTGTTCATTACTTTGCCTCTTTATTACTACAGAACATCCGAGTTATAGGAATTCAGATTCTATGTACTTAAGGCTATTTGCAAATTAACATTCCAACAAAGGGAATTTATTTATTGCTTCTTCTTTTTTTGAATCAATAATTTTAACATGTACTTACTTACCGCATATATAAGTCAATAAGAAATTAAAGTAAGCAATAAAATAAAGCACTTAGATAAAGGAGATGCTAGGTAGTTTGTTTACAGCTTCATTTAATTTTGAATCAACTATTTTTGCATAAACTAAAGTCGTCTTCAAATCTCTATGTCCTAGTAATTTTGAGACTGTGAAAATATCCACTCCACTAGTTATAGAATTAACTGCATAGGTATGCCTGCCACTATGAAAAGTTATGTGTTTATTTATTTTCGCTTTCTTTATCCAGCTATTCAATGCCCTACCGATTTTCGAAATGTAAGGCAAAGGAAAAATAATCGACTCTGGATGTGGAAATACATTTGGTTTTTCGATAGTAGCATTCATTAAATTAATAGCTGTACTATTTAATGGAAAGTATTCAACCCCGCCTGTTTTTTTCTGTCTAAAATGTAAAATGGTGATACCGTTTGAATCCTGTTTTACATCTTTCCATTGAAGTTTCCTGATGTCTGAAAGTCTAAGTCCAGTAAAACACGAATAAAGGAATGCTAGTTTTATTAGATTATATCTGCATTGAGTATTGGCTAATAGTTCTAATTCTTCTATAGTTAAATATATCTTTTCAACTTCACGCCATTTTATTCTTATATTTCTAGCCGGGGAATGAATTATTATTCTCTCTCTTACAGCATTATTCAAAACGGCTTTTAACTTTACAAAGTAAGTCCAGGCTGAATTTTGGGACTTTAAATTAGAAATAAGATAATCAGCAAACTCCTGAAAGAATTTAGAATTGTTTTCTAACCTATCGAAAGTAGTATTAAATTGTTTATGCGCAACAAAATCCTTTAGCTTTTTAAGTGAACACTCATACGGGTTATTGGTCTTATCAAAGCCTTTGCTTTTGTTATGGTCTTCAAAATACCTGATTAAATCAATATCCATCTTAGAAGTTCCAAAGTAACCGCTTTCCAGCTCTCGTTCTCTCTCATAACGCTTTTCTTCAGCTTTTTGCCTTATTTCACGCTTATTCTTAGCATTTAGAGTGTAATATAATCCAGTGGCTTCTTGTCTCCTTTCGCCATTTCTGGAAATATCCAGGAAGAAATAAACTCTTCCGTTTGTTCTTTTTCGTTCTCTGATTTTGATATAATTCATAAATTTATCCTTTTGATTTAATGAAAATAAATTAGGTGGGGCGCAACAGATACGCAACAGAATAGACTAAAACAGACTACAATGGGATAATGAAAACTAAAATATGATAAGTATATAAATATGGGAAAGCTGCTCTTATAGAGCAAAATAAAAGAAACTAAAGCAGAATAAACTTGAGCGAGCGACGGGGTTCGAACCCGCGACATCCAGCTTGGGAAGCTGACACTCTACCAACTGAGTTACGCTCGCAGCGCTAAACCGGATAATTAAACTTTCTAAATTACTGTCTGTAAAATAATCAACAACTGATAATATATCAATGTAGTAAAATTATTTATTCAAGTTGCATGATAGTTTTTATTTAGGTATTAGAAACCGTTGAAACGGTTAATAAATAAGTCTTTTTGTTAAACGACCCACGACTTGAAGTCGTGGGCTGCTTTTTCCGGGCAATATAAATCTGCAGGATTAACGGTGGTTAACTTAAGTTATTTAACTCATGTTACGCAGACAATTTCAAATATAATGGAAGTGAATTGCAAAACCTCCGAGGTTTAGGAAAACCTCGGAGGTTTCTCAATATGTAATAATAACCTTTTGCGTAAGGTGACTTATTTAAACGCTTCGGCAACTAATTCCATCTGCTGCTTTGCTGATTTTTTTGCTGAACCAACTGCAGGGCTTGCGCTTTCGGGTCTGCCGGCATAATTCAATTTTTGTCCTTCAGCCAAGTCTTCAACCAATCTTGGGGCTAAGAAATTCCAGGCACCCATATTTTTTGGTTCCTCCTGAACCCAAGTAACTTTTTTAGCATTTTGGTAGGATGCCAATATTCCTTTTATCAATTTTGATTTATATGGATAATACTGTTCTACGCGAACAATTGCTGCATTAGTAATTTTATTTTCTTCACGGAATTTGATAAGATCATAATAAACTTTACCGCTGGTAATGATTATTTTCTCTACTAAATTTTTATTAACCGTTCCATCATCAATGACCTCCTGAAATTTTCCATTTATGAAATCTTCCCTTTTCGATTTAGCTTCCGGAAGCCGTAATAAACTTTTTGGCGTCATTATAATTAAAGGCTTTCCCACCGCCTGTTTTATTTGTCGCCTCAAAACATGAAAGTACTGAGCCGGCGAAGTTAAATTGCAAACTTGAATATTGTCTTCGGCACATAGAGTTAAATATCTCTCCAAGCGCGCACTTGAGTGCTCAGGTCCCTGACCTTCAAAGCCATGCGGCAGCAACATTACCACGCTATTCGGAAGATTCCATTTTTCAAAAGATACAACTATAAAATTATCAATTATCACCTGTGCACCATTTGCAAAATCACCAAACTGTGCTTCCCACATGACTAATGCTAACGGATCGGCAGTGCTGTAACCATACTCGAAGCCTAGCACAGCGGCTTCGGATAAAAAGCTATCAAGAGCTTCAAGCTTTCCCTGCCCACGTTTTATATGATTTAATGGAAAATATTCTATACCAGTCTGAATGTCAGTTAAAGCAAGGTGGCGTTGACTGAAAGTTCCCCTTACGCTATCCTGCCCGCTTAGTCTTACAGGAGTACCTTCAAGGAGTAAACTGCCGAAAGCTATTGATTCAGCGGTTGCCCAATCGGCATCCGAACTTCCGTCTAAAAGCTCCAGCCTTTTTTCTAGGAATTTTTTCAGTTTAGGATGAACGGAAAATTCTTTAGGGACTTTTGTTATTCCTTTAATAATTTCTTCAAGCATACTTTCAGAAATTCCTGTTTTATTATTGTGGGGTACAGCTTCCATTTTTTCCTTTGAAACTGCGAGCGGTACATCTCCACTAAAGGAAGATTTTTTCCTTTTTATCTTATCGAACGCCTCACTTAAAGAATTATTTGCCGCTTGATTCAATAAATTTATTTCATCTTGAGTAAGAGTTTTATTTTTAATTAAAGTATTAGAATAAATTTCTCTTACAGAAGGATGAATTTTAATTTTTTCATAGAGCAGTGGCTGGGTA
>JAJYOQ010000245.1 GCA_021796135.1 Bacteroidota bacterium | reverse complement strand
CCCCAATGTTTCGTCAAGAAAGACCGCAAGCTGGGCGGCAACGTCAATTTCACCAATTTGGGTGTGAGGCAATAGGAAGTAATTCCCCCCTTCTTGATGCTGAAATAATTATCACTGCCTACCGGATATTACGAGAATTAAATTTGAAGGACTTACAGGTTAAAATAAATTCATTGGGGATTCTTTCTACTCGTGAGACATATAAGAAGATATTGCGCGAGTATTTAGGAAATAAGCTACACCTTCTTTCTGAAGACAGCAGAAAGAGATTTGATAAAAATATATTGAGAATTTTTGATAGTAAGATTGAATCTGATATTGATATTATAAAAGATGCTCCACAATTGATTGATTATATTGATGAACAAAGCAGGAAAGATTTTGACGTTGTAAAAGAAATTTTACGCAATAATGAAATTCCATTTGAAGTTGATCCTAAATTAGTGCGAGGTTTAGATTATTATTGTAAAACAACTTTTGAAATAGTAAGCAACAAAGTTGGTGCTCAAAGTGCGTTATGCGGCGGCGGCAGATATGATCTTTTAGTTGAACAATTGGGAGGTCCACCGACTCCAGGCGTTGGGTTTGCTGCCGGCATTGAAAGGATTTTGCTTGCCTGTCAAAACGAAAACTCTTCAAATTTGCCCGAAGATAGCATCGATTTATATATTATCAGAATTGATGATGAATTAACAAATGACGTATTTAATATTGCCGCTATTTTTAGAAGTGATACATTGACGGTTGAAATTGATTATTTAGACAGAAGCGTTAAAGCTCAAATGCGGGAGGCAAATAAATTAAAAGCAAAGTTTGTACTTCTTGTTGGAGGAAATGAATATAAGTCTCACAAATATATTTTAAAAATTATGAAAACTGGCGAGCAAATAGAGCTTTCAGCAGGCAGTAACTTAGAATTAATGACCCAGGTAATTCAAAAAATTTCTACCTATTAGACTTGAGAAATTCAATAATATAATTTGTTATTAAATACGAAACTATTAATAATGGATATGTTGCGCAATAAAGAAATTCAAAACCTTTTGTATCTTTGTTTTAACGAAAGTATAATTTACATCTTCACAATTGAGATATTAAATGTATCCTGAATTATTTAAAATAGGTCCTTTTACAATATATAGCTACGGTTTAATGCTTGGAATAGCTTTTATAGTGGCTAGTTATACGCTGACAAAAGAATTTGAAAGAAGAAAACTAAACCCAAATATAGCCACTGAGATTACGTTAATATCAATAATTTTTGGGATTGCTGGCAGTAAAATTTTAGATTTAATTGAAAACTGGAAAGATTTTATAGCTAATCCTTTAATTGCATTTTCGCCCGGAGGACTAACTTTTTATGGCGGATTGATTTTAGCATCTTTGGCAATATGGATATATATAAGAAGAAAAAAAATTCCATTTCTTGTAATTGCTGATGCAACGGCACCATCATTGATTCTTGCTTATGGTATTGGAAGAATTGGTTGTCAACTTGCCGGAGACGGTGATTACGGAATTCCAACTTCGCTACCTTGGGGAACTAATTTTGCTAATGGAACCGTGAAACCACACTATGCATTAATACAATATTATATAGATCATCCAGTTGCCGCAATTCATGATAAATATTATCAGCTTTCTGCAGAAGTTGTTAAAACAGATGCTTTTGGTACAATTACAAAATTTGATGAAACAATTCGACTACATCCAGCGCCAATTTATGAATTCTTTGCTTGTTTAGGTATATTTTTCTTTTTAAGATATCTTCAAAAAAAAGATTGGATAGATGGAAAATTATTTATGTTATACCTTTTATTTGCTGGTAGTGAAAGAATTTTGATTGAATTCATTAGACTTAATCCTCATTTATTATTAGGACTTTCCGAAGCACAGTTAATTTCTATTCCGCTTATAATTATTGGGGCAATTGGTTATAATTATTTTTCTAATAATAAAGATAAGTTAGTCAAGTTTGTTCCACCGCCATTTGAGACCGATAATAAAAATCTTAAAAATAAAAAACATATTCAGAATTAGATTTTATGAATTTAATTATTGGGAGAAAACCTGTTCTTGAGGCTCTAAACTCAGGTGAAGATCTAGAACAGGTTTTCATTTTATATGGACTACAAGGTTCAATTATTGATGCAATTCGAATTTCTGCAAAAAAAAAAGGTATAAAATGTTCAGAAGTTCCTGCCTCGAAATTCAGTACTTTATCAACTCATTCTAATTCACAAGGTGTTGTGGCATTAAGGGGTGAGAATAAGTATTATTCTATAGATGATATTATCTTATCGTCAAAAAATTCCCTTTTCCCAATAATTCTAATATTGGACTCAATACAAGACACACACAATCTCGGTGCAATATTAAGAACAGCAGAATGCGCAGGAGTTGATGGAATAATAATGACAAAACATAATAGTGCCCCTTTGAATGAAACAGTTTCAAAAACTTCTGCTGGCGCTATTTCACATTTAAAAATTGCCACTGTAAATAATCTTGTACTCTCAATCAAGCAGCTACAAGAAAATGGGTTCTGGGTAGCCGGCTCTTCTTTGGAAAATTCAAAAATTTACAACACAATTGATTACAAAATGCCACTAGCATTAATCGTCGGAAATGAAGAAAAGGGGATTCGCAAACTTACTGCTGACAGCTGTGACTTTCTTATTCGTATTCCAATGTTGGGAAAGATTCAATCATTAAATGTATCCGTAGCTACCGGTATCTTATTATTTGAAATACTTAGACAGCGAAATCTTACTAATACATAATGGATTACTTTACATATAGATTCAAATTTCTTTTATTTGAACACTAACTAAGCAAACCCTTTTTTAATGATTTTTCCACTGCTTGCTTAAAGTTACTTAAATTTACAGGTTTTTGGAAAACATATTCTATCCCTAAATCTGTATAATCTTGAATTGTATGCCGATCAATATTACTGCTTAAAATAATTACGGGAGGTTTTCCCTTTATATTAGATTTCTTAAGATTAATTACAAAGTCGTATCCATTAACAATAGGCATTAGATGATCTGTAATAACTAGTGCCGGGGATTGTCTTATTATTATGTTAAGAGCTTCTTCTCCGTTTGATGCAACTTCAATATTATAGTCGGGTGATATATTCTTTAATATTTTGGAATATAGTAGACGATCTGTTTTGCTATCATCAACCAGAAGAATATTGGCAGAACCAATTGGTAATGTAAATTTAAAATTTGAACCTTGCCCTTCTTCGCTTTCGACAAGGATTGTTCCGCCATGCTTTTCTATAATTTCTTTAACTAAAGATAAACCTAGTCCGGTTCCCTTTTCTCCGGCTGTTCCTTCTGATGTAAATTTTGTATCCACAGTAAATAATTTTTTAAGATTTTCTTTTTTAATCCCGATTCCATTATCTTTTACAGAAAATTCCATGAATCTTGCTCTGGATGTAGGCGCGCATGAAATTTCTATTTCTCCGTTTTCACGTGTAAATTTAATTGCGTTTGAAATTAAATTATTAAAAGCCTGAAATATTAAATCTTGGTCTACGAAAATAAAAATTTCAGACTCAACATTTGAAGTTAATTTTATTCTTTTCTGGAAAGCTACTCCCGATAGTGCATTTATGGAACGCATAATAATTTTTTGTGCTTCTACTCTTTCCGGTTCAAAGCGAATTCTGCCTGTCTGCAGTCTTGTCCAATCTAATAGGGAGTTGACAAGAGAGAGCATTGACTTAGATGATTCCTGTATAAATTCCACATATTGCCTTCTCTCATTTGAGTTTAATTCATTATCGCTTAATAATAAATCAGTAAAGCCGAGAATTGAACTAAACGGAGTTCGTAAGTCATGAGAAATAATTGAGATAAATCTATCTTTTGTTTCGTTAAGCTTCACAAGATTTTCAGTAGACTTATTAAGTTCATTTTCTGCATTTTTCCTTAGAGTTACATCACTCACTAATCCATAGATTTTTTGAATTCTTCCAGAACTATCTCTTTGAACATTTAGCTTTGTTCTCACCCAAACTATATTCCCATGTTTATTAATTATACGGAATTCAAATTCGCCAGTAAGTTGAATTTTACTTACCATAAAGTTTTTAATCTTTGATTTTATAGAATTAAAATCGTCAGGGTAAATAATTTTTATAAAAAGGCGTGAATCACTTAATAAATCAGTTTGTGTATAACCAGTAATTTTTTCGACCGAGGATGTATAAAAAGTCGGACGGACGATCTTATTTATCCTTTCATAAGTGAAAAGAAAATCATCAATATTTTCTGCAATATTGCGATATTTTTCTTCAGATTCTTTTATTATTTGTTGAGACCGTTTTCTTTCAGTCACGTCCCGGAACATCATTACTAAATTGTTTTTTCCGTTATAATCAAAACTTCCGATGGTTACTTCAGAATAAAAAATACTGCCATCTTTTCTCTTGCCTAAAAAATCAAAATGCGGAGGGTAGTCCTTTTTATCCTTAATTAGATTTAAATATCTCTCAATCCTATTTACATCTGTCTCCGCAATAAAATTTAAGATGTTATTATTTTGAACATCATCTTCATCTGAATAGCCGAAAATTTCTAAAAAAGCTTTATTAAAAAGAAATATTTTATTATCATTGACGGTAATTAGACCTTCGGGAAGAGAATGAAAAGCGGGATTAAATACTTGAGTGATATTACTTGGGTATTTTTCATCTGAAATTAAATTAAATGAGGCATTTACAGATTTAATAAAATTATTTTGATACACTAAAGAAAAATTTGAACTCAGAATGATTTTACTGCCGGATGCTGTTATAAAGGGGAGTTCAATCGACGAAGGATATTCTTTAATGGCAAAATTATTATTAAGAATATAGTTTTGATCGATTAGATCTTTAATGTTTTTTGTCAAGATTTCAGTTTGTGAGAAACCAAGAATTTCATAAAGATTTTTATTAGCAAAGGTAATATTACCATTGTTGTCCATACTACAAATTAGCCCGGAAATTGTTTCTACAATGGTTCGATATTTTTCTTCAGATGTACGAAGCTGTTGTTCTAATATTGCCCGCTCAGTAACATTAGAGCACAATACCACTATCAAATTATTCTCGTCATGTGAAAACGAAAATTTTGCTTCAACAATTTCTTTTTGACCATTTTTTTTATAGATAGTGAGATTAACCTTCCAATAATCGCTTTTTGAAATTTCTTCCTTTAATTCTTTAAAGTAATTTTCATCAAATACATTTAGAATATCACCTAAGAATTTTCCAAATACTTCATTTCTAGAATAACCAAATAATTTTTCCGATGATTTATTCCAGAAAAGAATTTCCCCCTTCGGGTTAATTGCAAAAAGTGCATCAGAGATGGAATCTGTTATAGTTTCAACTTGCTTAAGTTCACTGACTTCTTTAGTTAGCAAATTATTATTGTCTCTAATTTCGGAAATATCAAATAAGAAAATAAAAATGAATTTTATCTGTTTACGCCAATTAAACTGCGGTTCAATTGAACATTCATAAAGTAAATTTCCATCTTTCTGGTTCAATTCAATATTTACTTTATATGGTTTCCTTTCAAGGACAGCCTTTTCAAATGCTTTATTAAAGACCATATCGTTATTTAATAATGAATTGACATAATGAACTTGATAGGTCTTTTCTTCTTCACTGAGATAATTTAGTTTTTTTCCGAAAGAGTATTTAATTTTCCCCTTATCGTCACAAATATAAACGAAATCGCATATATTATTAATAGCATTTTCAATATGTTCTTGTTGAAGGTCAGGTTTTTCACCTATGTAATATTTTATATCCTCAACTATTAAGATTCCGCCATAAAATATTTCATTATGAAAAATTGGGAAGCCTTTCATAATTACTAATAAATGTTTTCGGTCAAGAGTATTAACCGATTTTATTTCCCTTTCAAATGATAGTTTTCCCGGAAGATTCAGCAAATCATCTTTAATATCAAAACTCGCAACCAGACCCAATTCCAAAATATTTTGATCAAGAACAGATTCTTTTTCAATCTTGTAAAGAGATAGGTATTTGAAAAAGTTTTGATTAATAAAATCAATTTTCCAATCCTTATTAAAAGTTAATATGCCAATTGGAGCCTGAATTAGAAAATTGGAAATAAATTCTTCACGATTCAATATGTTAAATTCTTCAGTAATTTTACTCTTCATCCTATTACAATAAAACAATTAGGTTACAATAAGCAATAATAGTGCTAAAGTTTTTTTCTTATTATTTTATGATTTTTTGAATGAAAGTTAAAATAAACGTTATATCGTTCAAAAATCAAACAAAAAATGACAAAACATTGTCATTATAATAAATGTGATGTTAGAAATTCGACCTAATTGTTTTATTGTAATAGGATGAAGAGTAAAAT
>JAJYOQ010000244.1 GCA_021796135.1 Bacteroidota bacterium | reverse complement strand
CCTTGAATCAAATATTGACACCGGAACAATCTTACAAATTTCATTTCCATTAAAAAGGAATATTGGTGAATGAAAAAATTAATTTTATTAGTCTTATTAACAATAAATTTCCCTTGCATTTTTAGCCAGGCAGTCAGTAATAATTCGGCACAGGAAGTAGTGCCTGCAGATACGAGTTCCGCTCAAATAGGTTCTGATAGCATTAATATTAGTCAGATGGTAGCAGCTCAAATAAATTCTGCTAGGGAAAAAGAGCAGAATGAGGACAAGACTGCTGCTAAAAAAGATAATGAGTTAACTATTATTAACCCAAAGCAAGATTCTCCGGGGTTTATCTCAGAACTTGAACGACAACTGTCAATATCGCCGGATTTATTTTTAAAAATAATGGTATTAATATCAGCTGCTTTTCTGGCTGCTTTAATTATCGTTATGAGAAGAAGAAAAGCAAGAAAGCTGATGCATCCGAATATTAGTCTAAAAGAGAATATAAAATTACTACGAGAAGAGAATATTAGAATTAAAGGAAACAGTAAGCTCTCAGCAGTGCGAAATCGTTTAGCAGACAGCACACCGGAATATAATCTTACTAAAGAATCGATTTCAAATTCAGCCAGGAAGTTAAATATTTCCAAAGATGAAATTCTTTTAGCTCAAAAGCTTAAAAGAATGCGTTAATGATTACTATGAAATTAAATTATAAAAAAAATATTAGGACTATTTTATGATCAAAGGAATTTATACAGCTGCGCGAGGATTGGACGCTCGTATGAAGAACCTGGAGATTGTATCTAATAATCTTGCAAATCTTAATACTACCGGATTCAAAAAAGAATTGCCGTTTTCGGAAATAATGAATCAATACGGCAATACAACGATTCAGCAGCTTACAGATTATAGGCAGGGTAATTTGACACAAACTAACAATCCATTGGATCTTGCTATTTCAGGCAATGGTTTTTTTGTTGTTCAAACTAATAATGGAAATGAGTTGACGCGGAATGGCAGTTTCAAAATTTCAAATCAGGGTTATTTAGTTGACCAACAGGGTAATAATGTAGTCGGGGAAAACGGTATAATTAAAATTGATATGCGCTCATTTGAGAAACAAAAGAATATTACTATTTCAACCGGCGGGGAAGTCAAGTACGGAAATGAACCTATAGATACCTTGCTAATAGCAAAAATGGATAATCCTCAGAATTCGGGCAGATCTTCCGGCGTTGATTTTTCTACATCTGGCGGATATCAGCTTGCAAACCCATCCGATTATCAGGTAAAGCAAGGATATCTTGAAGATTCTAATGTCAATCCGGTTAGTGAAATGGAAAGTATGATACAAATTAGTAATGAATATCAATCAGCAAGTAAAATGATAACGTTTTTAGATAAATCATTAGATGAAGCTAATCAAATTGGAAAAGTATAGATAGGAGATAATTATGCCAACTAGAGCCTTAAGAACAGCTGCCTCAGGGATGTATGCGCAAGAATTAAACATTGAAGTTATTTCAAATAACATTGCCAACATAAATACTACCGGATACAAGAAAAATACAGCACAGTTTGAAGATCTTATGTATCAGCAAGTTAATGTTGACCCTGTAAATTCTTCAACCGGCGGCGTAAATCAAAATTCCTCAAGTGCGATTCAGATAGGGAACGGAGTGCAGCCGACCTCAGATGAAAAGATATTTACACAAGGAGATATTACTCAGACAAACAATCAACTTGACTTGGCAATTCAAGGTGACGGATTTTTTCAAGTTTTAAAACCTGACGGTTCTTATGCTTACACCCGCGCCGGCGCATTCCAAGTAAATGGCAGCGGCAAGATTGTCACATCAAGCGGATATCCTCTTGATCCGCCAGTGACACTTGATCAAAATTCATTGAGTGTTTCAATAGCAAACGACGGTACAATAACTGCGCAGCAAGTAGGCGGAGGCTCTAAAATTGTCGGGAATATTGAATTAGCTCGATTTATGAATCCGGGCGGGCTTATGTCTTTAGGAAACAATTTATATGCACAAACTGACGCATCCGGAACCCCTATTATCGGTACACCGAACAAAGATGGTTTTGGGACTATTAATCAAGGTTATCTTGAATCATCAAATGTTGACATAGTCCAAGAGATGATTGCAATGATAGCAGCACAAAGAGCTTATGAAATAAATTCAAAAACTGTCCAGACAGTGCAGGACATGATGACAATGGCTAATAATCTTAAGCAAAACTAATTAAAATTATGTACTCAATCTTATTAATAATATTGTCTTTAGTTTCCTCAGGTAAAAGTACATTTGATGAGGACTTGAGTAACTATCTAAAGAAAAATCTAAACGGAAAATTTGATGAGTATAATTATGAAATTTTACAACTTCCTAAATCATATTTGAAAATCGAACTATTAAATCCATCCGATTTCAATATGAACGGTAATATAATTTATGTCCCTGTAAAAATATATCAGAAGAATTCTAGAGTAATAGAATCAATTATTTCCGTAAAACTAAAAATATATAAGAATGTTTTGACAGCAAGCAGAGATATTAAAGCACATGAAAAATTAACAGAAAATGATTTTACCCCAAAAAGGATAGATGTTGCTGGAATTAATATTAAGCCTTTTGCTTCATTGTCAAAAATTTCCGGAATGCAAAGCAGTGAATTTATAAAGGCGGGTGAAATTATAAACTCTTTGAATATAGAACCTATTCCTGTAATCAAGGCAGGTTATCCGGTTCTGGCTAAGTATAATAATGGAAATGTAATGATTAACTTTAATGCAACTTCTCGTCAAGACGGAATTGCAGGAGAAACAATATCTATCATCTCAGCAGATAAAAAATTATTTAAAGCTAAAGTAGTAAATTCAAAAGAAGTAATAATAGTCGAGTAATAAAATGAAAAAAATAATTTTAATTGTATTAGCCTATATGCTTTCACAAACTTTTGCTCAGGATATGCGACCAAATGCATTTTCATCTCTCTTCTCAGATCAAAAAGCAAACCAAATTGGAGATGCCATTACAATTTTAGTCGTTGAATCATCCCAGGCATCAAGTGACGCTGAAACATCAGCAGGTCGCACTAGCAATCTCGGTTTAACCGGTCAGTTAAATACCGGCAAAGCAACTTCCCCTAGTTTAAGCGCAACTGCCGGTACTACAAATAATTTTTCAGGAACCGGATCAACTGCAAATAACGGCACAGTTAATACCAAAATTAGCGCTACTGTTGATTCAGTTTTAGCAAACGGTAATTTGGTAATTGAAGGTAGTCGTCAAATTATAATTAATGGACAGGAACAGACTGTAAAAATAAAAGGAATTGTAAGACCCGCAGATATTGCTGCAGATAATTCAGTGCTTTCCTATAATATTTCTCAGGCTCAAATTGTATTTAAGGGAGATGGGATGATAAACAGTGTGCAATCTCCCGGTTGGTTAACAAAGTTTTTACATTGGATATTTTAGGTTAAATATGAAAAGGTTAATATTATTTTATTTAGTTTTCAGTCTTTCTTTTATCTATGCACAAAGGATAAAAGATATAGCCTATATTACCGGTGAGGGTTCCGAACAAATTATAGGTTATGGTCTTGTTGTTGGTTTGGCAGGAAGCGGTGATACACAGCGATCAACGTTTACTATACAATCAGTGACTAGTATGTTAAAAAGATTTGGTATAACAGTATCTCAAGATAATCTTATAACTAGAAATGTTGCTGCTGTAATGGTCACGGCTACTGTAAATGATTATCTAAAACCGGGAGCTAAATTTGATGTAACTGTATCATCTATGGGTGATGCTACAAGTCTGCAAGGTGGAACATTATTAATGACTCCTTTGTCAAGCATTATGGGAAAAGTCTATGGCTTTGCACAAGGGTCAATTTCAGTAGGAGGTTTTAATATTAGGACTTCTTCCGGAAGTAGTGTTTCACAAAATCATTCACTAGCCGGTAGAGTTCCTATGGGCGGAATATTAAATTATCCGCTTGAACAAACTAGTGTACCTACTCAAAGCATCAATGTTTATTTAAGAGAACCAGACTTGACAACTTCGAATAACGTTGCAAATGCAATAAATGCCAAATTTGGAAATTCTGTCGCTCTTGCAAAAGATGGAGCAGAAATCCAGGTAAAAGTACCTTCGAGTAAACAAAATAATATTGTAAGCTTTCTCGCAGATTTAGAAAGTATAACAGTTCAAAAAGATGAAGTTGCTAAAGTAGTTCTTGATGAAAGAACCGGAACTGTTGTCGCCGGGAATAACGTTAAAATTCTTCCTGCAACAATTACACACGGCAACTTAAATATTACAATTCGATCTTACCCAATAATTTCTCAACCAAATCCGTTTTCAACCGGAACTACACAAGTATTCAATAATCAAATACCATATGTCACAGAAGATTCAACCAATACAGTTGCAATTCAAGGTGCTTCTACTGTGCAGCAAGTTGCCGCGGCGCTCAATTCTTTAAAAGTTTCGCCGCAGGATATAATTTCTATTTTCCAGGCATTAAAGAAAGCAGGAGCTTTAATAGGAGAATTAGATATAATATGATAAATCAATTAGAATTAAAAGTAACAGATCCAAAATTACAAATTTCTCATCCAGCGGATACAACTAGTAAATATACTGACGCACAAAAAGCTAAAATAGAAAGCGCAGCTAAACAATTTGAAAGTTTATTGACATCAATGATGTTAAAGAGCATGACTAAAACCACTAACGGTTTATCCGGTGATAATGGTTTTGGCGGGGATTATTTCGATACAATTTTCCAAAATGAATTAGCCACTATGATTTCAAAAAATCATAATCTAGGAATCGCCGGTATACTGTATAAAAAATTAACGGGTGAATCGATGGACTCCAATTCAAAAGTTGATTCTCTTCATCCATTGAATATCGGAATTGATCCCAAATTGGAATTTAATAGTAATACTCCACCTATATCGCCAAGTTCACAATCATTAGATAGATTAAACAAATATGAAGGTATTATAAACTCTGCTTCTGAACAATATGGAGTCAATAAGAACTTAATAAAATCCGTAATATTGACGGAATCTGCTGCTAATGATAAAGCTATTTCCAGTGCTAAAGCTAAAGGATTAATGCAATTAATTGATTCGACTGCTACACAAATGGGAGTCTCAAATGTTTGGGATCCGCAGCAAAATATTTTTGCAGGCACAAAATATCTTTCCCAAATGCTGCAAAAATTTAATGGCAACATTAATTTAGCTCTAGCTTCATATAATGCAGGTCCCGAAAATGTTCAAAAATACGGTGGAATTCCGCCTTTTGAAGAAACACAAAATTATGTTAAACGAGTTTTAAGTTACCTAAACCATTTAAATGGAGCCGAAAATGGAAATAAGCAATCTATTTAATGAAATGAAAAGCCAGCAGGAGTTATTACAGAAATTTTTGGACTTAATTTATTTACAACAAAAAGCGATAATTAATAATGATATTGTTGTTTTAGAGGATCTTCTTACTAAAGAAGGTGCTTTTTTTAATCAAATTGAGGCAAAAAAGATTTTAATGTCAGACATAATTATTCAGCTTGCTGTGAAATATTCTATAATTTTAGAATCTAATAATCTTTCGGATTTTATTAATTCACTTAAGTTAAAGAAAGAATTTAAATTAGCAGGTCTGATAAAATTACATGAGTCAATTAAGAAATTGGTTTATTTAATAATCGAAGCTAATAATCAAAATAAAATACTAATTAATCAGGCAAAAAGTTTTATAAAACAATTGGTTACAATATTTGCTCAAACAAACAAAAATACTATCCTTGATAGGAGAGCATAATGAGTATCAGTTCGGTATTTGATATATCAACAAAAAGCTTGATGTCATACCAAGAGGCATTGGATGTTACTTCTAACAATATTTCAAATGCTGCTAACCCGGATTATTCACGTCAGCAAGTTGTTCTTTCAGAAGATCCGTCACAGCAAGTGGGAAACTTTATTTTTGGTACAGGCGTTAAACTTGGAGATATTCAGCGTGTTACCGATAATTTGACAAATAGTCAGATATGGACTAATAATGCTAAATACTCTAGTAACAATCAGAGCAGCACAGTACTAAATCAAATACAACAATTATTTTCGGAACCATCAACTTCCGGGCTTTCAAGCTTAAGTACAGCTTTTTTTAATGCATGGCAGCAGCTTTCAGTAACTCCAAATTCAAACGCTTTAAGGAATAATGTAATTCAAACTGCCCAAAGTCTAAGTGCACAAGTGCAAAATATTAATGATGGATTTAACTCTGTCAAATCTGATTTAGTTGCACAATCAAAAAATCAAGTAAATCAAATAAATACAGATTTACAGCAAATTCAATCGTTAAATGTCCAAATTTATCAAAGTCAATCAAGCGG
>JAJYOQ010000011.1 GCA_021796135.1 Bacteroidota bacterium | reverse complement strand
GTTTTGATTTAAAAAAATAGCACACTTTCTTTTTCAGCACTTTCATAGGCTGCGAATATTATTTTTAGGGTATCCCGGACATCGTCAAGATCAGAAACAAGCGGAATGTCTTTTAGTATATAGTCCGAGAATGATTTTGCTTGATTGATAAACGAATCTAAATATTCTACATTATCATTAATTTTAATATTATTAAAGTAAAGAGCGTCGGTTATTATTATACTTCCTTTAGTGCCGAGTATTCGAATTCCGTTTATCATATCAGAATAACCGGAAGCCCATGACTGCATAATGTTAGCGATAGAACCGTCGGGATATAAGAGACTGACCTGAGCGGTGTCCTCGCATTCCATATTTTTTAGTTCCAATGAGGAAGCATATCCATGTATTTTTTTAGGTTTTCCAAGTAAATAAAGCGACTGATAGATTAAATGATGTCCGCTGTCCATTAGTGCACCGCCTTTTGCCAGATCTCTTTTTGCCCTCCATCCTTTAGAGTGAGATTCGCTGCTCCTATGAGAAGCCGTAAAGGAAGAATGTATTATCTGACCTAAGCGACCTTCGCTAATTATTTCTTTAGCCATCCTTACTGCATTTCTATATGCGAAATTGTGTCCGGGAAATATTTTAATGTTTTTTTCTTTACCAAGCTTTATGATTTCTTCCAATTGGTTAAAGTCAGTTACAACAGGTTTTTCCACAAGAATATGTTTGCCTTCGGAAATTGCAGTCTTTATTTGTTCGTAATGATATGGATTAATAGTGCCTATTATAAGGGCATCAATTTCAGGATCTGAAACTATAGCTTCAAAGTTTTCGTATGGTTTAATATCCCATTCATTACACTTTTCAAAGAGCGTTTCAATTTGCGATTTTTTTTGTTCTTCGTTTCCGTATATAATGCGGCACATTCCGGTTATTTGTGCATCCGCATTTTTTAGGAAACCGGCATGATGCCAATCGGCGATAAATCCGTTGCCGACCATTCCTACTCTTAGTTTATTCACAGAATACTCCGCGTGTTAATAAAATAAATTTATTTCTCTATGACAATTTCAATGCCATTTTATAAAGAAATTTTTCTTCCCTGATCTATTAAGAATAGCTGTTTGGGCATGATAAAAACATTATCAAAATTGTAATTAATATACTTTATGATAATCAATAAATGTATTGTTAAAAAAAATCCTGCAATATTTTTTGATTTTAGTTTATCTGCGAGAAAAAATGCAGATGTAAATCTGCGGTCATATAAAATTAATCTGGCAAAGTGTTTGCTATAATAAATAAATACAACAGGAATTAAGGAAAATGCATGGCACCTTTGAAGTTAAGTGAAAAAATAGGTTACGGATTAGGAGATGCAGCATCATCAATGTTCTGGAAAATATTCGGCATGTATCTTTTGTTCTTTTATACGGATATTTTCGGAATATCAGCAGCGGCAGTCGGGACAATGTTTCTTATTACTCGTATCGGCGACGCAGTTTTTGATCCTTTAGTAGGAATAATCAGCGACCGCACAAATACACGCTGGGGAAAATTCAGACCGTACATTCTGTGGATGGCGATACCTGTAGGATTAATTTTTGTTTTTACTTTCGTAACTCCCGATATCAGTATCGGAGGAAAAGTTATATATGCCTATGTAACTTATTCTTTGATGATGATAATTTATTCGATGATAAATGTTCCTTACGCTTCGCTTCTTGGGGTAATGACTGATGATGGAAAACAGCGCACCACTCTAGCCACGTATCGATTTATATTTGCCTTTGGCGGAAGTTTTCTTGTGCTCGGAATGTTTCAACCTTTATTAGACGGATTTGGTACTAAGATAATCAGCTCTTATTCCCAGCCGGCGCCGATTGTTATGACAGATACGACTACACACAGGACGCTTAATTTGTTAGTATGGGAAAATTCAATTAAAGGATCATCGAAGTCAACCCCTGCAGATTCACTTTTATTCCTTACTGCAGAAGTAAATACAAAAACAAAATCGGGTTTCAGTTTAGGTCTGTTTGATACAAAATCAAAAGTATTTTACGGTACTTATATTCCGGAGGGTAAAGACACGCTGGGAATTTTACGCAGCGGGACTACCGGAGATTTAAAAGTTAATATAGCCGGAATAATGAGTAAAGATAATTTGCCCCGGCTTGAGGATTTAAGATTTGCCTGCATGGGAATAGACAAGGGATCTATTACGTTTCGCAATATTGAGTTAAAGGATATTAATTACCAAAAAGGCACGGAGATGGCGGTTATTATAATTGCAATAATCGCGGTTCTCTTTTTTCTAGGTACATTTATGTTTACCCGCGAAAAGGTTAAGCCCTTTGAGGAAAAACCATCTTTAAAAAATGACTTAAAAGATATCACTAAGAACAGTCCCTGGTTTATACTTACGTTCGCCAGCATTTTCACAATATTTTTTAATACGATTAGAGACGGCGCTGCGGTTTATTATTTCCTTTATTATTTTAAAGGAACTTCCAATATTGAAATCGGTACTTCAATGGTTCTAGCTATAAGTACAGTATACTTATTATTGGGGCAGGCTGCTAACATTTTGGGAGTGCTGCTTGCCAAACCAGTTTCAAATAAAATCGGCAAACGAAATACTTTTTTATTTGCCATGCTTAACGCATCCTTGCTAAGTTTCATTTTCTTTTATATAGACAAAACAAGTCTTATGATGATTTTATTCTTTCAAGTCTTAATTAGTATCAATGCGGGAATTATATTTCCGCTGGTATGGGCAATGTTTGCCGATACGGCAGATTATTCAGAATGGAAGAACGGACGCCGTGCAACAGGGTTGGTATTTTCAGCTGCATCGATGTCTCAAAAATTCGGCGCTTCGATTGGAATTGCATTAGTCGGCTGGATCTTAGCAATATACGGATATAATGCAAATGTCGAGCAAACCGCAGCTACACAGAACGGAATAAGGATGCTTTTAAGTATTTATCCCGGCATAGGCGCATTAATTTCGGCGGTTTGTGTTTTTATATATCCTTTGAAGGAATCAATGTTAGAAAAAATGAGCAGCGAACTTGCCCGTTTTCGGTCTACCAATAAGAAAGCGATTGTATAAAATAAGTTAATGATAGTTCCTTATCCATGCGAATTGCTAAAATTAAACGACCGGTTCGGGGGGAAAAGTTAAAATTATTTCAAGCTCTTCATCGGCTGTATATTCTACTTCTTTTGTTTGATATGGAATAAAGAATCGATCCCCTGCTTTAATATATTCTTTCTGATTACCGGAATTAACCACGCCGGAGCCTCGAGCAGTTATGCCTACATAAAATGAATTTGAATTTTTAACAAAACTTTTGCTTATAATTAATTTATGAACAGAAAAACAAGGAGTTTGCTTCTTATTAATTAAAATATATTCCCCACCTCCGTTTTGTTCAATTGATTTAGCCGGCGGACAGAAATATTTTTGTTGAATTTCATCCGGGGAATACGAATTGAAGTCAATCATATTGATTGCAAAATCTACATTGCGCCCCATAAATCTTGCTTTTTCCGGTAATACATACCCGCTTCTTTCGAATTCCAATCTGACGACAAAATCTGTCGGCTCCATGATTTCAATCATGAATATTCCTTTGCCTATTGCATGCGGAAGTCCGCCCGGTACAATAAACACATCTCCTTTTTTTACATGAATTTTTTCAAAGCATGATAACAGTTTGCCGATATCCTGATTAACAATAATATTTTTTAATTCGTCAGGAGCGACCGGTTTTTGGAACCCCAAATAGATATATGGTTCATTTACTTCTTCCCGAATATTTAGAATTACATAAGCTTCTGTTTTACCCGAATCACTATTAAAATATTTTTTTGCAAAATTTATTGTCGGATGAGCTTGTATATGCAGTCTTTCGGCAGAATCCAGATATTTTGTTAAGAATTGCATATTGGCACCATACTTTTTAAAATGTTCTCTGCCTAACATTTCATCAGGGAATAATTCCAATAAAGTTTTTAATAAAATGCTTTCATTATTAATATTTACAGATGCCAATCCTTCATTTATTAAATACTCTCTTCCAATGTTAGCTGCTATTGTTGTAGAGGCAATCCAGTCTTCGGGGAAATGTGAATCAACAGCAATTGTTCTTCCTTCCAATTCATCGAGCGTTTTACCGCCTTTATAAGTTCTCCAGACTCTATTAGGAGGTAATTTAATTATACGAGGAATATTCATATTAAATGTTTTTCAATGATTATAAAATGCCGAACATTATGTACTGTTCTTTATCGCGGGATTTCTATCGAAATTAGATCGCTTTTTATTTAATGTAAAATACCATTACCTGATGCTTATTAAATTCAGCGCGGACTGATAAATTAGTCTGACGTTGTGTAAAGTTCATTTCATTATTAGAAATAATATCGGTAACACTTTTAATTTTCTTATCAGCGGTTTTTAGTTTTATAAACCCGTTCTTTATTTTATTTTCCGAATTTATTGCATAAAGGATATAATCATTGTCCAGTTTATGCAATTTCAAATTAATAAACCCGTCTTTAGAGATAAAACTGGCGTCGGGATTTACCCCAGCTGATTTAATTAAATCAATAATTAATTTATTTACCCGGTTATCCGATTTATTAAAATAGCTTGCGCCCAGCGGGACAGCGCTTAGAATTGCTTTACCTTTTCCATAATTATTCTCTATAATTGCGGGTTCGTTATTATCTACAAAAACTCCGATTACTTTTGTTTGTGGGTTTATCTTAAGCCGGTCCCGAAAATATTTACCTTCAAACTCTATCGATTTAAAATCTTTATTCATCTTAATTTTATAGAACGAATTGCCTGCCATCCAGTCAAGCCTGACTGCTCCGAAAACCGAATCCAGGTCTGCACCGGGACTAACTTTGTATGCAAAGTCTTGTTCGTCAATTGCAGCAGTTCTTGCATCGGCAACAATGATTCCTCCTTGTTCAACATATTCTTTTAATAATTTTGCAACACTCCGTCTCATAACAATTTGGAAAGGGAGGAAAAGTATTTTATATGATTTTAAAGTATTCAAATCAATGCTTCGGTCAGTTCTTAAAAAATCTACGGGAATATTTTTTTCATATAACGCTTTAAATAGACCGGCGTTGCTTTGATACATAAATTTATTTGTACGAAGTTCGGTCGTTTGTTCAAGAGTTTTTTGCAAGCCAACCATATCTAAAAGAATTGCTGTTTGTGGTTTAATTAATTGAGCTTTAAATAGAATATCGCCGTTATTATTCATCACCGCACCGAGTTCTTGCACAGCTTTACCGTTTTGGGCAAGACTTCCGTCAATATTACATAATCCTCTGCCTAAGGACTGTCGTCCCCTCATGAAAGGACGCCATTTCCAGTATATCATACCCTTGCAGTTATTTGCTAAGGCGGTCCAGGCAAGATTAGAAACAAAGTTATTTGTCAAATATCCATTAAGAGCCAAGCCATTTTGCGCATTAGCATATAACTCCGTAAGTATATAATTTTTTTTCCCCGAAGCACATCTTATCGTATTGAACGTTAGATTATGCATCCAAAAAGGATATGGTTTAAGTTTGCGGGATCTTTCCAATTCATCAGGATAATATGATATACCGTTGATATCATTATAATCTGCAATTACCCAATTATCTTGATTATAATATCCGTAATTCCCAAAATTAGACCAGGGCGACCCTACCGGATTTGCATTGACGGCATGAGTAGTATCAAATTTTCTTAGGGTATGTTTAAGTTTATTAAGCAGCATTCCGTTATAATCAATCATAAACATAATCCAATCGATCCGGGGCATTGATGAATTCCAGTTATCTGTCAGAAAGGGAGAAACTTGATTCCAATTTGTAAAATCTTTTCCCCATATTTTTCTTATTGTTTTTAAATTTCCGTACTTTTTCTTTAGCCACTTTCTAAAGCTTATGATAACATGTTTCGCATTTGAATAATAATGCGGTTCGTTCCATATATTATAAAATCCCAATGCAGGACTATTACCATATTTTTTAATAACCGTTTTAAAATAATTCTTGACCAGAGGGAAAATTTTCGGATCGCCAAAATCAACATTTTCACTATTGTTTTTATTTCCGTTATCCTTATTATATTCATTCCACATACCCCGAATTGTTTTGAATTTCCAAATCGGGAAATAATGACTGCATTGTTCTTCTTTTAACATGAGAGGTACAAACTTCATGTTTAGAACTTCGATCATTTTTATCATGTAATCTGTGCGAGTCCATAAGAGTTTTTTAGTTGATGGGTTCCACTGTGATATCGGGAATATCATTACATAATTTATGTTCGAAGCTTTCATCAAATTAAAATCATGATCAACTTCTTTAAAGAAATCTTTGTCCAAAGAATATTCTTCGTGAAATACATTATATACAGCACCTATGATTATTCTGTCAGGAGTTTGCGGAGAAGAAATGGCTGATGTCGGCATGATTATAAAGAATAGTTATTTTAATTTAAAAGTTTTCTGTTTCATATAAATTATTACTTACAGTTAAGAAAAATCAACTTGAAATAAAGTAATTTATTAATGCAGTATAATTTTCATTAATAATGCCATTAACAATATGAATAGCATTTTAATTTGTACAATGATTTAGCGAACAGGGACAGAAAAATCTTTATCAGTATAATAATTATTTATAGAATTGATAACTTAATTTATCTTTCACGCTGACCTTGAAAATACTTTAGCAAATAAAATACTATTAAAGAAGTAATAAAAGTTGATAAGTTGCAGCTATTGCGGTTGATGAATATTATGAAAGTTTTTATTGCAGATTAAAGGAAACTAGCTCATACTTAATGCTTGTGTACCATTTATGAGTAATTTGTGTTTCGGTTCCCGTTTCCCATTTTAGGAAACCAATGCCGGGATAAAAATAATAATCTTGAGTATAGCCGTTGTCATTTTTATATAAAATTTGATAATGATAACATTGCACTGTTCCGTAGGGTACAGAGCAGCTTTCATTAGTCGAAATTAATTTACTAATTGCATCAGCAGTCTGAGTAGTATCGCCTGCATTCGCAGGATATTTATATGCTAGTATAGGATAACCGATCCAATTCCATAGTCCGTCTGATTTATTTTTACAATATCCAAAATCTGTAACATACCAGGTTTCATTGCTTAGCATTGTATCGCCCGTAACTTTAAAAGTATCATACTTAACCAATTGGGTATTTTGCATTGAATCCAAAAATGTCGTTTTAAAGACCCATTTGTTTCCGATATTTAAGGGAAGCAAATCTGATGAATTTCCCGGTGGAACAGGAGGTTGAGTAGTAGATTGTACGGGGTTTTCATTTTTTTTACAGCTTAATGAAATTCCCATTAACATTATTGAGATTATTAGTATAATGTTTTTCATAATAAAATTGTGTTTATTTAATAAGCCGCTTACCTATTTTTTGCGCTGATCTTTTTCAACTCAATGCGTACACAAAAATACGCAACTCTTGAATTAAATTCTTCAATTTTTTTATTCCATATTCAGCCGGCTAAGTAATTTAATAATTAATCCACCTTACGCATAATCTTTCCAGTTGCGCGAAAAATGAATGAACTCTTTAAACATCTGGCCAGGTGCATATTATAAATTATTTTAATAAATTATGATTAGTTATTTGTTTTATTTTAGTAATACAACAGCCCGCGCAGCAACATGGGAAATAAAATAATTTTTATCTGATAAATTTCAGGTAAGAAATATTACGGGGTTTTGAATGAAAAAGTTTTTTGTTTCTTTCGTTTACATTGCAATTATATTTTGCGCATCTTTTCTAAATGCACAGAGCTTTACAACATCTCCTTATATAAAAATACCCGGAAATAACTCACAGATTGATCATGTTCAATTTGACAGGAGCAAGTTTGCGAGCGGAGTATATTTTTATCAGTTAAAGGCGAGCGATTACATATCAATCAAAAAAATGTTGTTGGTGAAATGATTTTTTAAGGAGGATACCATGAAAAACAAATTTGGTTCTTTATTAGCTGCAATTTTAGTTATCACAGTTCAACACATAACAACCGCACAGGTAACAGCATATTATTCCGCTGTTGTAAAAAACACATCCGGACAAATTCTTCCCAATGTATATATTCAAGCAGACGGAGCCGATCCTGTGTATTCAAATTTCAACGGAGAGTTCCAGCTAAAATTTTATTCTTTGCTTTATGATTCCGCAAAAAGCGCTACTTATGCTGAACTAACATGCACTCGCCTCGAGTATGATACACTTCATACTAATATTTATATTAATAACGGGGATAGTATTAAAGGTCCTGATATAATACTTACTCCTAAGCCAAAGACAGTTATGGTTTCCGGTAAAGTGGAATATGATAATGGTCAGCCGTTCAATGATGCTTTCATCTGGTTGCAGAATACAACCGGAAATAATTCCTACGCGACTCGCACCGACATTAATGGAAATTATTCTATTGCAGTTGATTCCGGAGCTTATTATCTGAATGCCTATGTTTGTTATATTCAGGGAAACATGCTTACCAATCGCAATCAGTATTACAACAATAAGCAGTCTTTTAATGATGCCGATATTGCGATATTTAGTAATGATACTTCAAATATAAATTTTATTTTCCCGACACTTACGCTTTGCACAATTTCGGGCACCATCAGGGATGCGGCAACATTAAAGCCGTTAAGCAATGTTTTTATCGCTGTAAATTCTTCAGAGGATCGTGATTCAACTTTTCTCGGGACCGATCAAAACGGAAATTATACTATACAAGTTTTTGAGGGCAGCTATACATTGTATGCCTATCAGCCGGGTTACATTTTTGAATATTACAAAGATGTTTATGATAGTTTCGACGCAACGCCTGTTATTGTAAATAAAGACACTTCTAATGCAACCGGAATAGATTTTAATTTAACAAAACCCAATCCCGGAAGTAATTCAATTTCCGGTTTAGTCGGCGATCCAGGTTGGCTTGCGGGAGTTGAAATATATGCTATCCCCGCAAACGGCGGAACTTGGACAGGTACAAAATCCGGAAATGACGGAAGATTTTCAATATCGAATCTTAAAAGCGGAAAATACGTTTTGTTATTTTATAAGGATGGCTACAAGAGTCAATATTATGGCGACAGTCTTAATACGATTAATCTAACTGGCAATATGAACATTGACACTATCTTTGTCATAATGGAAAAATTAAATTCCATTGGAGGAGAAATTTCCGGCGTCATAAAATCTAATTCCAATTCGCCTTTAAGCGGAACTTTATTACTAGCAGTTGACTCATTAGGTGATACCGTTTCAACCAGCATTTCTAATTACAGCGGCTATTATAACATACCATCGCTCCTTAACGGAAATTATTCAGTCATCGCAAATAAAATTGGATATGGGAAAGTAACATACCCGCAAAAAGTTGACATAAACTTAACAAGCAATCCAATTGTGAATGGAATTAATATATCTATAACCGCTACCGGAGTAGATAACGGCATAAGCAATGTACCTAAAGCCTTTGCGCTTTATCAGAACTATCCAAACCCATTTAATCCATCAACATTAATAAAGTATTCGGTGCTGAAATCGAGTTTGGTTACATTAAAAGTTTTTGATGTCCTTGGAAGAGAAGTCAGCACTTTGGTTAATGAGACTAAAATGCCCGGCAATTATAAAGTAACATTTAATGCTAGTAAATTGGCAAGCGGAGTTTACTTTTATCAATTGAGAGCAGGTGATTATGCTTCAATCAAAAAGATGTTGTTGATGAAATGATTTCTTGTTAGAAATATTTATATGAAGCGTGGGTGAAAATGAAATACAAGCATATATAGGAAGTGCACTGAAAGAGTCACCCAAATATCTAAGCAGGGAAACAGCTGCGACTGAAAATTTTTCTATTATGGGAGAAAACCTAAACTTATCTCCTTTTTACAATAATTATTTTAGGTAAATAACTTGAAGAATATTTTATTAGTTTTTTTATTTCTCGGTATTCTATCTTCTAATTTATTTGCTCAGCAATTTGGTGTTAAAGCAGGCATCGGGTTTTCAAGCATTTATCAAACTGATGAGATTAATTATTACAAGGATAAATTGAAACACGAATCTGACCCAAGATTTATTTTGTCATTAAGGATAAATTGGCAGCTTGTTGGAAATCTGCATATTGCATGGGAACCTGGCTTAATTGAAAAAAGTGGTAAAATTACAGGAGTAGCTATAGGTTATGACTCACAAAATAATGATATATATGGATACCGAGAATATAAGTTATTGAATTTTGATAATAATATGCTACTGAACTATGACCTTGTAACAATAAAAGATATTTTGGTGAAAGTTTATATCGGTCCGGGTATTTCCTGGAATATTTCAGATAAACAAACCTTTGGTCTAGCAATTTCAGGTTATCCTTATCCAAATTTTCCCACGGTAGACTATGAGAATCCGTACATAACCAATAATTCTGGTTTTAACTTTCTTGCCGGTGTAAATTTAGAATTTAAAAGATTCCAATTTGATATAAGATATGCTAAGGAATATTCAGATTTATGGATTAATGGAATTGGAAGATATAAATCATATTTATTTTGTTTTTTAATTGGTTATGTGCTTTAATTAAATTAAAATTTAAAAAAGAGAAAAAATGAAAAACATGAATTGGATAAACCTAGGCAGCCTATAGCGTACCTTAATTCTTTCATTTATGTTCGAGTCCAACTAATAGTAATTTAATCTTCCATTATTATTTTCTAGGCCGCAATACAGCTACGTTAGATTGGTTGCGGAATATTTCGTCTAGGGCTCTATTTATTATCATGGTTTATATTATATACTTTTGTATACATACATATACTTTGGTATATGAACTTGCAAACAAATTTTTGTCCATAACTTCTATAGATGCCGTCCATTTTAAAAAACTTCGATCCAATTTGTACTTCAAAAGTAATTCAGTTAAGGTTTTAATTTCTTCTTCATTATGCGACAAGTCCTTTTAGAATTGGCATAATAACTGTTTTGACCCGACAAATATCGGCATACTTAATAAGCAGGGCTATGCTTTTCTTTTTCTGTTTGAGATAATTTTTAAGAGTTTGTTACGGTATCTGAACATATCACAAATCGTTTTTTCTTTATTATATATTCTGAGGTCGCCGTATTTAGTTTTAATAATATTAATGCCGGTACTATAGAATCTTTCGCGAAAGAAAAAAGTTTTTACTGGCGGGTTGTTAATATCTCTCTTTTTTTGTGTATGAGGTATAGCGTAAAATATTTCAGAAGGATTAAAATCCGTCATCTCATAATAATCAAGGGCAGAGATTAGGCAAAGTTAAGCAACACTTTAATTAAATCATCTCATATTTTTGATATATGGTTATCCGGACTTAAGTAATTTCATCAAACAGTGATTGAGTTAACTTATTTTTGATCCAATGCGCAGGAGCACTCTATCAATGTTTTGTCTTGATAAACAAATTTTATTTCTATATTTTTTTACTGAACTAACCGGTAAATAAAGAATATATTATACTTTATTGAAATTTAATCCTATCTATAAATTAATTTTTTAAGGGACATAACATGGAAAATGAAAAACATTCATATCATTCAGCAGACAATTCCAGCGATGCAAGTAAATGCCCTGTGATCGGACACGGCGCCGGCAGAGGTACTTCAATTCGCGATTGGTGGCCGAATAAATTGAATTTGCATATTCTCAGGCAGCATTCTTCCAAATCTAATCCGATGGGCAATAATTTTAATTATGCAAAAGAATTTAAGAAGCTTGATCTTAATGCTGTAAAAAAAGATCTTTTCAATTTGATGAAGAAATCTCAGGACTGGTGGCCGGCGGATTTCGGTCATTATGGTCCGTTCTTTATTCGTATGGCTTGGCACAGTGCCGGTACTTATCGCATTGCGGACGGACGAGGCGGCGGCGGTACGGGTTCACAGCGCTTTGAACCACTTAATAGCTGGCCGGATAATGTTAATCTTGATAAAGCTCGCAGGTTGATTTGGAAGGTTAAGCAGAAATACGGTAAGAGAATTTCTTGGGCTGACCTTATTATCCTCGCAGGTAATTGCGCTCTCGAGTCGATGGGTTTTAAGACTTTCGGTTTTGGAGGCGGACGTGAAGATGTTTGGGAACCTTTGGAAGATATATACTGGGGTTCTGAAGGCGAGTGGTTAGGAGATAAACGTTATTCCGGAGACAGGGATCTAGAAAACCCGCTTGCGGCAGTTCAGATGGGACTTATTTATGTTAATCCCGAAGGACCGAATGGCAATCCTGATCCGATTGCTGCAGCTAGGGATATTCGCGAGACCTTCAAGCGGATGGCTATGAATGACGAAGAAACAGTTGCGCTTATTGCGGGCGGGCATACATTCGGAAAAGCACACGGTGCAGCAGTACCGGCTAAATATGTCGGACCGGAACCAGCCGGCGCCGCTATTGAAGAGCAAGGTCTCGGCTGGAAAAGCAGTTTCGGCTCGGGCAAAGGCGGCGATACAATCGGCGGAGGTCCGGAAGTTACATGGACTACGACTCCGACAAAGTGGAGCAACAATTTTTTTGAGAATCTTTTTGGATTTGAATGGGAGCTGAGCCAAAGTCCGGCAGGCGCAAAGCAATGGTTTGCGAAGAACGGTCCCGCAGTAGTTCCCGATGCTGCCGATCCGACATTGAAGCACAAACCGACAATGCTAACAACAGACCTCTCGCTAAGGTTCGATCCTATTTACGGAAAAATATCAAAGCGATTTTACGAGCATCCTGATGAATTTGCAGATGCATTTGCTCGTGCCTGGTTTAAATTAACTCACCGTGATATGGGACCGAAAGCGCGCTATTTAGGTCCTGAAGTTCCCAAAGAAGACTTAATCTGGCAAGATCCAATACCGGCAGTTAAGCATAAAATTATTAATAATAAAGATATAGCAGAATTAAAAAATAAAATTCTATCATCGGGATTGACCTTGTCACAGCTTGTATCAACGGCATGGGCATCGGCATCAACCTTCCGCGGCTCGGATAAGCGGGGCGGAGCGAACGGTGCCCGAATTCAGCTTTCGCCTCAGAAAGATTGGGAAGTCAATAATCCTGTACAGCTTGCGAAAGTGCTGAAGAAACTTAAAAATATTCAAAAGGAATTTAACCGCACTCAGACGGGGAAAAAGCAAGTTTCACTTGCAGACCTGATTGTTTTAGGCGGATGTGCAGCAGTTGAGAAGGCAGCAAAGAATGCCGGTTATGATGTGAAAGTGCCCTTTACACCGGGCCGCGGAGATGCATTGCAGGAACAGACTGATGCGGAATCATTTGCGGTACTTGAACCGATCGGTGACGGTTTCCGCAATTACTTAAGCACAAAGTCAAATTATAAAGCATCGGCAGAAGAAATTCTCGTTGACCGTTCGCAGCTATTAACACTTACTCCTCCCGAGATGACTGTTTTAATCGGCGGCATGCGAGTTCTTAATACAAACTTTGACGGATCCAAGCATGGTGTATTCACCAAACATCCGGGAGCACTAACCAACGATTTCTTCGTCAACCTGCTTGATATGGGCACAACATGGAAGGCAGTTTCGGAATCCGGAAATCTTCTTGAAGGAACAGACCGGGCAACCGGAAAAGTTAAATGGACAGGCACACGTGTCGATCTCATATTCGGTTCGAATTCAGAGCTTCGAGCAATTGCCGAAGTTTACGGTTGTGAGGATTCAAAAGAAAAGTTCGTGAAGGATTTTGCTGCTGCATGGAATAAGGTAATGAATCTTGACCGGTTTGATCTGGCTTGATATTTTTTGCAAGTCAATCTCTTGCGTTTAGACTGATCATTATCTAAAGCATTGATTCCATTAATTTGGTAATTTGCCGTTATGAACAAACTTAATTTAAAAGCATTTGCCGGACTACTTGGGCTTTTCATTATTATGGCAGCGGCAATATTCTTACCGGCAGGTACATTGAATTATTGGCAGGCGTGGAATTTTCTTTCGATATTTTTTTTATCGTCACTTGCAATAACATTATATCTTATCGATAAAGATCCAAAACTTTTGGAGCGGCGAGTACAGGCAGGTCCGACAGCGGAGAAAGAGACAAGTCAAAAGGTCATACAATCCATTTCTTCTTTTGGATTTATTTCAATACTTATTATTCCTGCATTAGATCATCGCTTTGCGTGGACGGTCGTACCTTTTTTCCTGGTAGTTTTCGGGGATATTCTTGTCGCCCTTGGGTTCCTGATTGTATTTTTTGTTTATAAAGAGAACACATATACATCGGCAACGATTGAAATCTATCCCGGGCAGAAAGTCATAATGACGGGATTATATTCAATCGTGCGGCATCCGATGTACATGGGAGCTGTGTTTTTGTTATTCGGCATTCCGCTTTCGCTTGGTTCATGGCTGGGGATTTTAGGGTATTTAATTATTATGTCAGCTTTAATATGGAGAATTTTTGATGAAGAAAAATTGCTGATGGAGGGGCTGACCGGTTATGTTGAATATCAAAATAAAGTTAGGTACCGGCTTATACCTTTTGTTTGGTGAAGGAATTAAAGCAGTTTACCACTGGACAATTGAGAGCATAAATTGTGCTATATATTGCACATATTAGAATAAATTCATATAATTGCACACTAGAATTTATATTATATGCAATATACTGCACTTATTTATGAATAAAAATGAGATAGGTAAATCAATAAGACAAAGACGAAAGTTTTTAGGTATTACGCAAAAAGAACTTTCAGAAATTGTCGGGCTTGGATTGCGCAGCTTGGTTGACATTGAATCAAGTAAAGGGAATCCCACGATCGATCAGCTTCAAAAGGTAGTATCGGCACTCGGTCTTTCAATAACTTTAAAGATAAAAGAAAATGATTAATCAGGAAGCTGAAGTTTATTATAATGAAGAGCTGGCGGGTTTATTATCAAGGTTAAATGGTAAATACTATTTCAGTTATAATAATGATTATTTAACAGACACAGGTAAGCCGGCAATAAGTTTATCTTTTCCAAAGCAGCAAAAACCATTTGTCTCTGATTTTTTATTTCCTTTTTTCTTTGGTTTGCTCGCTGAAGGAGATAATAAAGAATTGCAATGTAGAATCTTAAGAATAGATGAAAATGATAATTTTACCAGGTTATTAAAGACCGCGGGAGAAGATACAATTGGCGGAATAACTGTCAGGGAATTATGAAATTAAATGTATGTCCCGGATGTTTGAATGAGGGGTTTGAAACTTATTGTTTAAGATGTAGAAAACTATTATTCGATGGGAAAAAAATTAGCCATATTCTGAACTTCACAAGACCGGAATTTAATAAAATAAAAATAGACAAACAGAGCAGATTATCGATATCCGGAATTCAGATAAAACATTCTTTAAGAATAGATAACAATGAGTTAATACTTACTGAAAAGAGCGGGAGATATATATTAAAGCCAATTCCTTCAAGCCGGTTTTTCAATGTTGAACAGATCCCCGCTAATGAACATCTTACTATGCAAATTGCAGATCAGGTTTATAATATCAAAACGGCAGTTAATGGAATAATCTTTTTTGCTGACGGTGAAATGGCATACATAACAAGACGATTTGATGTAAGCGGCGAAAATAATAAACTGCTGCAGGAAGATTTTGCTCAAATAGCCGGCAGAACCGAGGATACACACGGCAAAAATTATAAATATGATTTTAGCTATGAAGAGATAGCGAGTTTAATCAAACAATATGTTCCAGCTTATCAAATTGAAATAGAATCATATTTCAAAGTCATTTTGTTTAACTATTTATTTTCAAACGGGGATTCACATTTAAAAAATTTTTCTTTATTCAAAAATGAAAATTACGGGGATTATTTATTAACCCCTTATTATGATCTTTTGAATACATCTATTCATATCCCCGGTGAATCAGATACGGCGCTTGAATTATTTAGAGATGGATTTCAAACAGAAGAGTATAAAGCCGGAGCAAAATACACAAAGCCGGATTTTGTTGAGTTTGCCAAAAGGCTGGAGATAAAAGAAATTCGTTACAAGAAAATTCTCAACGATATAACCGGAAAAACAAATAAAGTTGAAGATCTAATATCAAGATCATTTTTGAATGATAAATTAAAAGGCGAGTATTTGAAAAACTATATCAATAGGTTGGAAAGACTTCGATTTTAAGGAGAGAAATTTTTTAAATAAATTTTAATTTATAAAGCTTGAAAAAGTAATGCCCAATTATTTTGGGCATTTTTCTTTTGTTATTTATGTTGTCGCTATTTCAACAATAACATCTTTTTGATTGAAGTATAATCACTCGAACTCAACTGATAAAAATATACGCCGCTTGCCAATTTACCTGCATTAAATGTTATCTTATAATTGCCCGGATTTTTCTGTTCATTGACCAATGTTTCAATTTCTCTGCCTAGAACATCGTATTTAGATAAAAATATACTGTTATTTCAATAAGATTAATTTTTTAGTTTGCGCGAAATTTCCTGCTTCTATTCTGTAAAAATAAACTCCGCTTGCTAGTCTGCTTGCATTAAATTGTACACTATAACTGCCGGCAGGTTTTTCTTCATTTACTAATGATGCTATCTGCTTTCCTAATATATCATAAACCTTCAATGTAACTTTTTCTGCATTTGGTATCGAGAACTCTATTGTAGTTGTAGGATTAAACGGATTCGGATAATTCTGATTTAAGGAGTATTTAGTGACAACCTTATTCGATTTAACTTCCGTAAGTATGGATGAGTTAAATGTAAATACATCATTTAATTCCAATGGTGAACTTTTAATAATTAGGAACTGATCTTCTCCTGTTCCATCAGGAGAAAACGGAACCGGTCCTCTTCTATCAGCTAAGCTAAACCACATTATTGGTAAAGGTTTACCAGGTGAAGTGGTTAATGCATCTTCTTCAAATGCCGGATTTACAGTTGTACTATACGGATAATTAAATATCCATAAGAATTCACGTGTAATTGCATTATCTAGTTGAGTATAGTCAGGCGGCCAATATTTTCCATCCACTAATCCACCAACGACGTTGTTTTCAAGATATCCGACAACAAGTCTTTGTGGATGGGCGGGATCATCAATGTTCCATGCTGATAATGGTACTGTCTGTGCAAAATCCTGAAACGGATATGTTCCACCGGTTGTATTAATAATATGTGAAGCAAACCTTGGATCTGCTGCAGCAGAAGATGCATGTCTTAGATATCTATAACCATAGGACAGGTTCACATCACTATTTGGAGGAAAAGTAGGATTAAATAAAGAAGTATCGGTTACTTGAGCTAAAGTAAGTAATGTATTGTGAAGTTGATTAGCTGGGACAGACTCGACGCCGCTTAAATAGATAAAATCCGGTGAAGCCCAGCCAATTGCGCCATTAAAACCTTCAAAACCATAACTAGGAATATCACTATTATTTGCATAAGTAAATCTTCTTGTGCCTTGTGGAATTGACCAATCCTTCATTCCAGCCTGCGGATTTGTTACTGTGATTTGGAATCCATCTATATTTTCTTTCTGCGAAGTGTTATATGCAGACAATGCTTCGTTTGAAAATAATACAATATTTTTGCTTACATCATTTAAATTCCAAACTTCAGCGCCTCCTTGTAATGTATCAATAGTAACAGAATAATTATCACCAGTTAGCTTTGAGGGATCAGTAATAACTACAGTTACGCCTCCAGCCGCCTGTCCTGAAATATGAGTGACCTTTATTGAATCGCCGTAGTTCGGTCCCGGAAGATTATGATTGTATGCTATCGTATGAGGTTGAAAATTGCTTTCAGTATTATTAGGATTTGCAAATAAAACAGGGTTATATGCATAACTTGTTACTGAATAATAATAATTCATTCCCTTTATGAACGGAGCATTATTTATATAATCCTTGGCGGCTGTAAAACTATACTGCAATCCGTTATCTACTCCAAACTGCTGCTGAGGAAAATACAATTGATCGTTCGAAGGATTTAATCCCTCGCCGAATATTGATTTTACTCCGTCTATTAAATCAAATGTAGCAATTAGTTTAGTATTTTCTTTTGAAGGAAGATTTGATGATGATTGATATACGTTATAACCTTCGAAAGAATAACCGGATTTATTAAACCCTTCCGCATTATTTTCCCATTGTATCTGAACAGAATCGTTATTATTTGTCACAGTTACAAAAGGAACACTGGGAGAAGCAGTTTTTATTCCCTGCATCATATTATGAAAAGCAAGTACTGCATTGTAACTATTTACCTTTACTGAATAAACAGAATGAAGATAATCCAATCCGTCTCCAGCAATTTCTGCAAAAACAACTTCCTGTGTATCTCCCGGTGCGAAAGTAAACGGACCGGAAGCCATTCCCTGTCTTCTGTCTCCGGGAGGTAAAGCAACACCGTCAAGCCAACCCGTGCCTGCTACAGGATCTCCGGTAAATACATAATTTGTTGGCGTTTGTGAATAAGGAGAATTGAATCGCTGTCCTGTAAGTCCATATTCTCCATTAAAGAAGTTGTAAAATTGAGTTGAACCTCCCGGTTGGGCAATAGGTGGATCGCCAAAGTGAGCGTCTCCATTAACAAAAAAATATGACGCAGTCATTGGCAGGTTCTTTTTGCCGCCTATTTTATTTCCATTATATAATGCTGTATCGGTAGCGTTACCTTTTACTATCGGTCCCTCTAAAAGTAACATACCAACGGACGGAGGAGTTTCGGGTGAATATACTGGATCAATGGGTCCTCCATTGTATGTATAAATTAAATTCAATGCGCTATCAGTGCCAACAAGGTCATCGCCAGCATATCCAAGGTCTGGATCTGCCCATAATGAAATGAACATACTGTCTATTGTATTTTTCTGATAGCCTTTATTTATAAGTGTATATTTTTTGAAATACATATTGTCAACTGTGCTTCCATCGTTATAAGCCCAGTAAGTTGCATGCAGTTCTATTCCCATCGGCTGAGTTCCATATAATCCATTAGTCAAAGTTGGATCGAGATCATTAGCAACATAATAAACAGTTTGATCTGCTCCGTTAATTCCCGGAATATCAATATTGGGTTCATATATTCCGTCTCCGTTTACATCGGTAAATGGTGCGCCTAGATCGTTAGAAGTCCCGGCTGCAGGCCATTCAGTCCAATCTGTTTCATATTGAGTTCGCAGAGCAGTGGCAGTCGTTCCTTCTATATTTGCATCATTTGTCAAATCGACAGCTGGTCCTCCGGGATAGACATCAGGTCTTACACGGTAGATTCTCCATCTTGAATCTGTATTCGGGTTTGCAGCTGCTTGTCCGTTTGATAATATTGGACCTGGCTCAAGTCCGGTATTATATGATGAGCCTCCGACTCTTACCTGTGTATCGCCGCTTACAAAACCTCCCCAAAGTAAACCGGTTTCAAAAAATACTGATTTTCCGCTGCCTTTTGGAAATTGCATTCCTTCAAGGTTTGAGTTTATATTATAATCACTGAAACCTTGATTTGATTCAATAGCCTCTAAATTATTTATATCAATATATGTATTGCTGTTATATGTGCTTAATGGTTTTTGTTGTTTCTTACTGCCTGGATTCCCTTTTGCAAATCCATTGACACTAAGGAATACCAGCAATAATATAAAAAGTAATATAGATAGTAGATTTCTTTTCATTATGCCCTCCTGTTTTAACTGTAAATTATTTAATTAAAATTAATTTCTTAGTTTGAATAAAATTTCCAGCCTGCATTCTGTAAAAATATACACCGCTTGATAATTTGCCTGCATTAAATTCCACATTATAGCTGCCGGCAGGTTTTTCTTCGTTTACTAAAGACGCTACCTGCCTTCCTAAAATGTCATATACTGTAATTGTAACTAGCCCGGCTTTAGGGACAGAGTAATTAATTTTTGTTGTTGGATTAAATGGATTAGGATAATTTTGATTCAATTTATAATCCGTTAATTCCCGTGTATTATTATATTCTCTGTTTTTAATTTCTGAAATTCCCCCATTAGTTGTCACTAGTATTAATCCGCTGTCACCAACTGCGATACCTGTTGTGTCATCAATAAAATTAATAGAATTTAAATTTAGATTAGTTCCGCTTGCTTGTTTCGACCATAGAGTATCACCGACGGCTTTAGTTGATATTTCACCGTTTTTACCAACTAGCCAACCTGAAAGATCAACAAAAGGATTAATGCTTAACTTAATTATATCAGAATTTGAAATATATGAAGATGGATCAATTATAGAATTAAATGCCATATATAACCCTTTTTCCAATTTTCCGCCAGTGGTTAAATATGCTTGTTCTATATTGCCAAAATTCCTTGAGGGGTAATAATTTTGTAAAAGTGACTTAAATGATTTATCAGGATAAATAATATCAATTACATCTGATAAACTTGAGCATATAATTAAATTATTATCACTAAATGCGTAGTCAAATATTTTCGCAGTCGTATCTGCAGTTATTTCAGACATACTAAAAAATAATTCGGGCAGACCTATGCTGTCACTTGAAATAATTTTATACCGCCAAATTTCGTCGGTTGAATCAACATTATGAACTAACGCATATAAGTATTCTCTGTTTATTCTAACCTTGCCAATATTCGGTTTACTTTCGAAATAAGTAATTTTTTTTGATGGAGTAATACAGTATAAGGAATCTTTATTCCCGCTTGCCCAGATATTCTGCAATGAATCAAAATCTAAACTTGATATTTTTATACTGTTATCCGGAAAAATAACCCATGGAGTTGGTGTGCTTCCTTTTTGAGGGTAGTAAAAAATTGCATAGATATTTCTAACGGCAAATAATGTATCGCCTTGATTAAATTTTAAATCTGTGAATAAGCTTTCAGTGCCATGCGGAGCGTAATTATTAATTATACCATTTTCACTTAAATATTTTATTCCTTCATCCGTATTATATAAAATATAATAAAAATAATTTACTCCATTAGAATCAGAGACTAAAGAATAAATTTTTTGAGAATTTTGAATTTGACCGGAATTATAAATTAAAGAGTTTAAAGTTTTTGGCGGAAAATAACTACCTGCAAATTCGGTGCTTAAGTCTGAATATGAGATATGCCAGTTCTTTCCCCCGTCAAATGTATTTATTACCGTTCCGTTATCTCCGGCAGACCAGCCATTATCATTATCAAAAAAGTTTACTTCGGTCAAATTTTCTGTTGTATTGCTTGTTTCGTTCGTCCACGTTTCTCCTGCATCAGTCGATTTTATTATTGTACCGTTTGACCCTACAGCCCAGCCGATACCATCTTGAGTAAAAGAAACAGACCTTAAATTATAGTCAGCAATCCCCGACATTTTTTTAATGTCAATGTTATAAACATTTGATTTTAGAATTGTCCCGCTGTCTCCCACCATAATGACTGTTGAATCATTATTGGTAAATGCAATATCTCTCAAATTATTAGTAGTATTGCTTCTTATAAGATTTGTTAAATTTCCATTAGCACACTGATCTAAAATTATAGTGCCTGAGTCACCAACAATAAACCCATATCCTTCTGAGTTAATTTTAATTTTGTTTAAATTTTGAGTGCTATTAAACGGAAAAGATTTATAATTCAGAAGTATTGTTCCTTGATCTCCTACAATCCAAATATCAGTTTCATATGTTCGCGCATAAGATGTTACTGAATTTAGTTTTACAGATGTTCCGCTTGATTGCTTCTGCCATCCAATATTTTGAGAAAATATTGAATTATTTATAATAAATAAAATTAAAATAATTAGTAAAATATTTGTCTTCACTCTGCTCCTTTTTGTTCATAATTTGTTAGCAAATTTCCTTTTCACATGGAATTATTTTATTAACACCATCTTTTTTCCCTCGATATAATTGTTTTCTTGAATTCTATAAAAATAAATTCCGCTTGAATAATTAGATAAGTCAACCGTAAGTGAGTAATTACCACTTGATTTATATTCATCTATTACTGTCTTAATTTCTTGTCCAAGAATATCATAAATTGTAATTCTTACAATCCCAGGAGTAGTAATTTTATATTCAATTTTGGTTGATGGATTAAAGGGGTTTGGGTAGTTTTGGCTTAAGTAAAATTTATTTAATGAATTTGCCTGAGATTTATTATAAATGGAAGATAAATTATTGCCGCCATTATATTTTAATATTGCTCCATTATTACCAACAACCCAGCCTGAAGTTGAGTCTATAAAAATGATTGAATTCAAGGATGCTATAGTTGGATTCTCGCCCTGAACCCAGCTGTTTCCGCCATCGTTTGTATACAGCATTACTCCATATTTACCGACAATTATTCCATGCTTTGAATCTCTATAGGAAATAGAGCTTAAGTAATTTTGATAATTTGCATCCTGAATAATCATCCATGAATCTCCGCCGTCAGTTGTCTTAAAAATAGCTCCGCCATTACTTATTGCTGTTCCGTTTAATGAGTCTGAGAAAGAGATGGAACAAATATCTTTAATTGGCCCGCTAGTTTTTACCCAATTGTTTCCGCCATCTGATGTTTTTAGAATAAATCCATTCCCTCCTATAAAACCAATCATTTTATTTCTAAAGAAAACAGTATAATAAGTATTACTATTTCCTATACCTGCATTAAATAAATACCAATGATTACCTCCGTCAGTAGTGTTAATAATCTCATTATAAGATACAGCCCATCCATTATTCTCATCTATAAAATATATTGAACTTATTTCTGAGGTATATTGAGAAACCCAGGTTTTGCCGCCGTCAGTAGTCTTTATAATTCTATTAAAACCACCTGCCCAGCCAATTAAGTTATTTACAAAACATACAGAATTTAAATATCTGGACGAGTCATTTAACTGCAAGTTCCAGTGATTTCCGCCATCAGTAGTATTATAGATTAAACCGCTTAAATCAGATGCATTACCGCCAACTGCCCAACCATTGTTTGCATCTGTAAAATATATTGATCTAAACGCTTTAACATTAGATGAAAATAATTCCTTCCAGTTAATTCCCCAATCGCTTGTGTAAACAATCCCGCCTGCATATCCGACTGCGTACCCCGAGCCTGATTCGTTATAATCAAATGAATATAAAGCACCCTGAGAAAGATTGGAATCAACAGACCAATTAATTCCGCCGTCTGTTGTCCTAATAATATATTCATTTAGAGGATATGTTTGATAGCCCACTGCCCAGCCGTTTTTATTGTCTTTAAATTTTATTGAGGAAAATGTAATTGAATTATTGAATGCAGTGATTGCATTCCAGCTAAGCCCGCAATCTGTTGTTTTGTAAATCGATGAGTTTTGGATAAAAAAGCCCGTTAAGCTGTCAATAAAGCACATCGTATCAAACATACGAGTATATCGTGTCCATGTTTTGCCGCCGTCCTTAGTAATATTATACATTTGCCATTTACCAGACGAAATCCAGCCGAAATTGTCACTTAAAAATGATATATTCTGCAATCCACCGTAAAATTTATTGTATTCCCAGGTTTTACCACCGTCTGTAGTTTTTAAAAGTGCTCCAAACTGACTGTATATAGGACTAACATCACTTCCTATCCATCCAGTATCAGCATTAATAAAATACACTGATAATAAATTTACATTCAGAGTATCATTCCAGGATTGTTCTTCCCATGAATTGCCTTTATTAATTGTCTTTAATATTAATCCGGAATCTCCGACAATCCATCCAGTGCTGTCGTTAATGAAATACATTGAATTTAAATTGTTCTTATATCCTATACTATCATTAATCCATGTGTTTCCATTATCTTTTGTTTTAATTACTGTTCCATTATATCCTATTGCTATTGCAGATCCATCATTAAAAACTTTTACATCATTTAAAGTATTACCTTGGGGCAAAGGATTTTGCCAAATCCATTGCGCACTACCTCTTTTTACAACTAAACAAAATACCAATAGAATAAGAATACTAATTTGTAAGACATTTTTCATTGGTATAAACTTAAAATATTTTGTTTTGCTTGTTACTTTAAAAGTATCATTTTCTTAGTATCCCTAAATTCATTCTTACCGTCAATACTCTTTGCTTCAATCATATAGAAATATATTCCGCTTGCAAGTCCGGTTGTATTGAAACTTAAATCGTAATAGCCAGCGGGTTTTTGTCCATTAACTAATTCCTTTATTTTTTCACCAAGAATATTATAAACTTCTATTTTTACATTACTACTGTAAGGAAGGGCATATTTTATTATCGTACTTGGATTAAATGGATTTGGGTAATTTTGGTAGCTTTTATATGAATCCGGAATTTTATTCCCAGCAAGTGCAACCCCGAGGATATTATCTCCCACACCATCTAAAATAACTTTAGCTTGTGTTTCAAAAGAGTTT
>JAJYOQ010000243.1 GCA_021796135.1 Bacteroidota bacterium | reverse complement strand
TGCCTTTCTTATTGAAAGAAAGGGACTTCCGCTTTCAGTGGGACCGGCTATTATTTAAGATTGCATATAAATATTCAATGTTATAAAAAAACCCGTTTACTTTATAAGCGAACGGGCTTTGAAAAATATTCTATTTTCAATAAGTGGAGTTTAGAATTTAGTTTTGTCAACAAGCTTTTCTATGTCGAGCAAAATTAGAAGTTTATCTTCAAGTTTGCCGACGCTTGTGATATAGTCGCTGTCTATTCCTGCAGTCATCTCCGGCGGCGGCTCGGTTATGCTTTTTGGAATACGCAATACTTCGTTGACTTCATCAACTATAAACCCTACTGTTTTACCACTTAGTTCTACTACGATTACTCTAGTTTTGTTGTCTTTCTCTATAGTAGGTAGCAATAACCTTTTCCTTAAATTAATAACTGGAATTACTCTACCTCTTAAGTTGATGACTCCTTCTATAAACTCCGGTGAGTTTGGTACTTTGGTTATACTCATAATTCTAATGATTTCCTGAACACGCAAAATATCGATTCCGAATTCTTCCACATCTAACTTAAAAGTAACGAGCTGAAGCAATTCGTTATCTACTTCATGTTTCACAATTTCTTGAACATCAGTTTGCATTTTTTACCTTTCTTAATTAGCATGTACTATATGACCTGACAGCAAGTGATGATCTGTCGTTTCTTCTTTCATTAACATCAATTTTGAATTTTGAAACAAGATTCTGCAAATTATCAGTGAGTCTATTTAAATCCTCTGCTGCCCGTGCTATTTGCTGGGTGCCCGCAGCTGATTGCTGAGTTACACTGCTAATAGCTTCTATATTTTTGCTAATTTGCTCAGCAGATGCGGATTGCTCCTCGCTTGCGGCAGCTACTTGCATTGCACTATCTACGACTACTGCAGAACCAGAGATAATTTGTTCCAGAGATTCACCTGCTTTAGCTGCGAGGTCTTTTCCCTTTTGCACTTCTGCTGTACCTTGCTGTATTGACTCGACTGCACCATTTGTATCTTTTTGAATTCTTTTAATCATATTAGCGATTTCTTTTGTTGCTTTTGTAGTACGTTCAGCTAGCTTACGAACTTCATCAGCGACAACTGCAAATCCCCGTCCTTGTTCTCCAGCACGAGCAGCTTCAATGGCCGCATTCAATGCTAGTAAATTAGTCTGATCTGCTATATCATCAATAACCTGGACAATTTCTCCAATCTGATCACTACTTTTGCCTAATTCTTGAACTGTGTCAGCAGCTTTTGTTACAACTATTGCAATTCTATTCATGCCATCGATAGTTTCGGAGATAACCTTTCCACCGTCCTTTGCTATCTTACCTGCATTCTTTGCTTCATTAGCCGTGCTGCCTGCGTTCTTAGTAGTTTCAAGAATTGTTTTTGTCATTTGCTCTACAGCTGCAGCAACTTCCTGAGCTTGAGAGCTTTGTTCCTGAGAACCGGCAGCCATTTCCTCTGAGCTTGACGAAATTTGTGTCGATGCACTTGCTGTGGCTGAAACTGCTTCGGAAACTTCTGCAAGTACCGAACCTACTGAGTCTCCAAGTTTATTTATACTATTCGTAATTAATTGGTGGTCGCCTTTATACTCAGCAGTAACTCTATGAGTAAAATCTCCATTCGCAAAAATTTCCAAAACACGGGCGCCTTCCTTTATTGGCATAATAATAGCGTCAAGTACAGAGTTGAATCCATAAAGCAAATTTTTATAGAAACCTTCAAATTTTGTCAAGTCTCCTCTGTTATCGAGTTTCCCTTCTTTAGAGGTATCTATTAGCCTTAATGTTTCATTACTAAGCTGGTTAATTTTAGCACGAACAATTTCATAAGCATCGACACTACCTTGAGATTGTGCAATAACTTTATCTACAGTAATTGCTAATAAGCCAATTTCATCTGTTCTGATGAAATTAAGTTGCTTAATATCTTTTTCGACTTTTGCGCTTAGATCGCCTTTAGACAATGCAAGTAAACCTTCTCCTAAGTTTGTTATTAGGTGACTTTGAAGTTGCACTAATCTATCAGCAACAATTTTCAGCGGTTGTACTATTCTGCTTGAAATTAATAGACCAAGAATTAAAATCAATAGAAATGCAAGGCCACCGACCACAAATAATGTTATTTTAGCATTACTTGAAGATTGATCAGCAATATTAGCCTCATCTTTTACTCGCTTTGATTGTAAAATTATTAAATCATTTATGTCGCTTAAATATTCATGTTCCGCAGTTCTAAATCCTCCATACAAAACTGCTAAAGCAGAGTCTTTATTTCCGGATTTGATTAGATCCAATACTGATTGAGCTTCTTTTTTATATTTATCTCTTTTGCTTATTACTTTTGTTAATAACGCCTTCCCTTCCAGAGACACGACAGCTCTACTAAGAGAATCATAATTTTCATTTGCACTATCGACATATGTTTGATATTTCGTCATTAATTCTTCAAGCGCCTGCTGATCGTTGATTAAAACCATATCCCTTAAGGCTTTGCTTTCTTCATTGATCATATTAACTACATTATTTGCCCAAACGGTTTTAGGAAATTGGACATTATTTATGTTATTTATCATTTGATCTATGTTTGAGCTATTGGAGTCGGAAACAAAAATGGCAATAATAATCGCTAGCAAACTTACTCCAAAGCCAATGGCAAGTTTGACGCTGATTTTTAGATTAGTAAACCAATTCATAAGAACACCTCTTAAATTTATTATAGAATTATTTTATTAAAGGAAATATCATTGTTGACACCACTTCATCATTTTCATTTTTGCTTATTTTAAAGTCAAGTTTATAGAGTTTAGAAATACGTTTAACAATAGCCAGTCCGATTCCATTACCTGGTTGTTGTTTTGTTTCTTTATCAATTTGGAAAAAGTCTATTATCTGATAATCATTGATTGAAATAATATTTTCTTCCGAAGGATTTATGATATTCAGTTGAAATTGATGTTCGGTAACAGAAAAAATAATTTTAATTTCAGAATCTTTAGGGCTAAATTTATCCGCGTTTTCAAGAAGCTCATTAAGAAGAACACTAAGGAAGTGAAAATTTATTTTGATCCTTTGTTGAGGTAAAACAGGTAAATCAATTATACGACAGCTTTTAGAAATAAAGTCTAATACTATATCCTGTATTTTTGTTAATTCGGTTGAGTTTACAAATGAGTCCAAAATATTTCTCATTTGAACCTGGTCTAATTCAATAAGAGATAAAAATTTTTCTATTCTTTCGTGAAGCCTTTCCCCAGCTTTATATATTTTTTCTGCAAATTGAATAATATCACTTCCGGAGAGTTGCCCGTAATCATCCCGTATAATTTCTGAGATCCCGAGGATAGCTACTAGCGGAGATCTTAATTCATGGGGTATATATTGATGGACAATTTCTGAAGTAAATTTCTCTAATTGTCTTTTCTGTTTTTCACTTTTAGTAAAACGCACTTCTATGGCGTTGACCAAATCTTTTATTCTAAATGGCTTGGTTAAGTAGTCATCTACACCAAGATTCATTCCTTTTCTAATTTCATCTTGCTCTGTTTTAGCAGATAGGAAAATAAATGGGACACCATAATCGGAGTATTGGTCATTAAAATTGCGGAAAAATTCATAACCGTCCATTTCAGGCATCATAATATCCGAGATGACGAGATCAGGTAAATTCTTTCTTGCTTTTTCTAATGCTTCAAACCCATCTCCGGCTAGGATACAATCATACCCAGCTATGTCAAGAATTTCTTTAATGTTCGATCTAATGGTGCTGTCGTCTTCTACAAATAATATTTTCTTCATTTTTTAATCCTTTATAGCAGAAAGAAAAAATCTTTCTGGTTTATATTCGGATAGTTTCTGTAAAATGATAATTTTATTCGATAAGCGTCGCAATATTGAGGGTGAGCGTTACAATAGAGGATTTAGGTACCAGAACTTAGGATTCTTAAGAACTATTTTAATCAAGCTGAATTACTTAAATAATTTTTCTTTTAGTTTGGCGGAATAGCGAATACTTGCTACAAGATTTTTATCGTAATCTTTTACCTTAATCAATAATTCCCTGTTAAAACCTTTTTCAATTTTATCGATGAATTCAATGTTCACTATTGTTGATCTATGTATCCTTATGAACTGACTAACCGGAAGTATTTCTTCCCATTCTTTTAGAGTTTGTTTAATAATTAAATTTTTAATTTTAGATGAATTAACTATTGAATAATCGCCATTTGAAGAAATAAATTTAATCTCACATACATTCAACGGAATGCTTTTTCTGGAATCATCCACAAATATTATATCAGAATATTTAAGCTTAGCAGTACTTTCGATATCCTTAACGATTGAAGTTATATTGTGTTTTTTTAACCTTGTTTCAATTACTTTTAGCAGTTCGCCGGCTTTATAAGGTTTGAAGATATAATCATCAGCGCCCAAATTCATTCCGTAGCGAAGGCTATCTAAATCGCTTCTGGCAGTTAGAAAGATAAAAGGCACGGAATAAGTGTAAACCTGTTTTACTTCCTCAAAAAAAGAAAAACCATCCATTCCATTCATCATTACATCGCAGATAATTAGATCCGGAAGACCGGACTTTAGAAATTTTAATCCTTCAATGCCATTGCATGATAAAGAAACAGAATAGCCAAAGGAGGTCAGGAGCTCATTTAGGTTTGAGGATAATATTGGATCATCCTCTACCACGAGTATTTTATTTTGTCTTTGCATTAAGATGATATTCTATTCTTGAAAATAAGTATTGTTTCCCTATTCATATTATGTATAAACAGTCTATGGAATAACTTATTAGTAGAATTAAACGGTACATTTCCCTTTACTTCACTATGCCATTATTCGACCACTATTCTCTTCCTAATAGATGTTTCTACGTAAGGTAAAATCTCAAATGTTTTCTTAATTTTAGGTTTTTATTATTACCATAAACTTTGTGCCCTCATTAATTTTGCTTTGGACTGATATTGTACCGCGGTGCAATTCGACCATCAGTTTCACTATAGCCAGGCCCAAGCCCGTACCTTCTACTGCACCAATATTAGACGCTCTATGAAACGGCTCAAATATTTTTTTAATTTCACTTTCGGGAATACCTATGCCATGGTCTAATAATTCAAATCGAAGAGAATTTTCTTCTTGAATCACATATACTTCAATTCTGGTTGCTGCAGCTGAATATTTTACAGCATTGGATATTAGATTCTGTAGAATGCTTTTTACTAATTTTGTATCAATGTTAAATTCTGCTCTTTCAATTGCATAATTGACTGAAATTATATGGTTGAAATATGGAAGCAGATTTATACCGGCTATTACCTCATCAATCAAAAATCTTATATTCGCTTTTGCAGGTTCAAAAGCATACTTCCCTCTTTCTACTCTGCTAATTGTTAGCACCTGGTCGAGCATGTGAGTAATTTCGTCTATTGAAGTTTCGATTTGGTTGAAATGATTGTTGTATTTTCCTTCATCCCATTTCCTTCCGAAAAGTCTGAGTAACTCAGCAGATGTTTGAATTTTTGTAAGTGGTGTTCTAAATTCATGTGAAGCAAAAGAAATAAAATTAGTTTTTAGTTGGTTTAGTTCTTTTTCCTTTTCAAATGCTGACTGTATTTTTTCTTGTAGCAATTTTATCTCGGTTATGTCTCTACCGAAGCCAAGTATACTTTTCACTTCATTGAATGCGCTGATTTCCGGAATGAACACCCAATCCATCCAGAATTTATTCACATGAAAAATCTGTTCCCTTACAATGGTTTTTGTCTCAAATGTCTTTTCAAGAGCGCTTGAAATTGAATTAATTAAGCTCTTAGGCACTTTATTTTGGGCTAGTACATCTAATAAATTCTCTTCTTCTTTTATTTCCCACCTTTCCTTCATTGATTTATTCATATAATGCATAACGAATTTACTGTCAATTCTAAATATTGAGTCTTTAGAATTTTCAGACAAATGACGGAATCTTTCTGTTGATGCTTCAAGCTCCGCAGTTCTTTCTTTAACTAAAGATTCAAGATGTTTTTTATATTCATCGAGTTGAACTTGAATCATCTTCTCATCGGTAATATCATTAATTATAGAAAAAACATATTTTTTTCCTAAAGTAGATATGACGGATATATATATATCAACATCTCTGACTTTACCATTAGACAATATATGTTTTGAAGTAAGATAATTTTGCTCACCGCTTAAGTACTCTCCCATCCTTTGCTTTATTTTATCAACTGAGTCGATAGATAAATGGTAGGCATGAATATTTTGTAATAAATATTCTTTTGTGTACCCATAATATTTGCATGCTGCTTCATTTGCATCCACAATTTTGGAATCATTCTCAATATCTATCAATATCATTACAGCTTTGTTCTTGAAAATTATGAAATGCATTTCCGGTCAAAAAGCGGTGAAATAAAAGATGGTTTACTGTCAGCCTCCCTTCTTGAAGTG
>JAJYOQ010000242.1 GCA_021796135.1 Bacteroidota bacterium | reverse complement strand
ATGAAAAACAAAAAATAATCGATCTATCTAAAGAAATAATTATTGCAATAGAAAATCAGAAATCAATATAAATCGTTTCCCTTCCATTTAATAAGGGGAGGGGCAACGGATGGGTTAGCAAAGCACTTTGTAACAAAAGGAAATTAAATGTCGGCCAAAGAACTTTTACATAACCTCACGCAACACTTCTCATCAGAAAATTTAGTTGATCTATTCCGTAATAAATCAGATAAATTCCGACCGATAAACGAAGAAGAGAATCAGTACAACAACGCCTATTTTTCGAGCTGTCTTTTGTTTGGTGAAATAACACTAGATAATGAAGAACAAGTAATTATCTACACTTTCAAAACCACAAAAGAACTAACCGAACGCAGCAGTAAAAAAGCTCAGTACGAATTAGCTAAGAAAATATTAAAAGAAGCCCAACGTTATGCTGCCGGCTTCTTCATCTTTTATGACGACAACGGTCCCGCCTCCGGCGTATTCCGCCTTTCTCTTGTGTATGATACTCCTCAACCAAACGGTAAAAGGGAATGGAGTAACTTCAAAAGATTTACGTATTATGTCAGAAATAACCAAACTAACAAAACGTTTATCAATCGTTTAGATGCTGCTGATTTCACTACACTTGGAAAAATCAAAGAAGCTTTCTCTGTTGAAAAAGTTACAAAAGAATTCTATACCGAAATTGCTAACTGGTATTTCTGGTCCCTTAAGCATGTAAAATTTCCGAAGGATGCTGAAGTTGATAAGAACGGTAAGAACATCGCTTTAATCCGTTTTATCACTCGTATAATTTTTATTTGGTTCATGAAACAGAAAAATTTAATTTCAAATGTTCTGTTCAATAAAGACGAAATTAAAAAGGTGCTCAAAAATCTTTCCAACAAAGAAAGCACATATTATAAAGCAATTCTTCAAAATCTTTTCTTCGCCACTTTGAATACTCCTATCAAAGATAGAAAGTTCAGGAGGGAACGTTCATTTCAAGGGAAGAATAAGGATTATATGGAACATACCTATTACCGGTATCATTCTTTGTTCAATAACCCTGATGATATGCTAAATATTTTTAAGGATATTCCTTTTCTTAACGGCGGACTTTTTGAATGCCTTGATAAAAGCAAAGATGATCCTTCTAACGATACCGGTAATGAAATAAGAATTGACGGATTTTCTGATAAAGAAGCTAACCAAACAATCTTTCCAAACGAGCTTTTCTTTTCTGATGAAAAAGAAGTTGACCTAAATAAAGATTACGGAACAGCTAAGAAAAAATATAAAACAAGAGGCTTGTTAAACATACTTCAAGCGTACAATTTTACAATCGATGAAAACACACCGGCAGATGAAGAAATCGCACTCGACCCGGAATTGTTGGGAAGAGTATTTGAAAACCTTCTTGCAAGCTATAATCCCGAAACAGCTTCTACCGCCCGCAAAGCCACTGGCAGTTATTACACCCCACGTGAGATTGTAAATTACATGGTTGATGAGTCACTAATAGCATATTTAAAAAACAAAGTACTTGAAGGGGCAAAAAGCTTTATTGAACTTAGCACTCAGCAATCTGATATGTTTGGTAATTCAACAAGAAAAAAGCAGCTTTTAATTGAAGAAGAACAGCTTCCAAGTCGTTGGATAAACAAAGAAGAGAAACTTGAAAAAGAATTAAGAAAACTAATCTCATATTCTGAAGAGAATACTCCTTTTGCCGATAAAGAAATTGATATTTTGATAAACGCCATTAATACATGTAAAATACTGGATCCTGCGGTTGGTTCCGGTGCATTCCCTATGGGTGCTCTTCATAAATTAGTTTTAATTTTATCTAAGCTTGATCCGCATAATAATAAATGGAAGCAGCAACAAATCTCGGCAATCGAAGAAAATATTACCGACCCAAAACTAAAACACGAGCTTACTGCAAAAATAGAAGAAAGCTTTAGCAGCAATGAATTAGATTATGGGAGAAAACTTTATCTGTTACAAAACTGCCTTTACGGTGTAGATATACAACCTATCGCAATTCAAATTGCTAAGCTTCGTTTTTTTATATCTTTATTAGTTGATGAAAAAGTACATAAAGGCGGAGACAACTTCGGAATAGAACCGCTTCCAAACCTCGAAACAAAACTTGTATCTGCAAATACTTTAATTGGCCTTTCGCAGGATACAACTCTTAAGCCGCTTGAAATTGAAAAATTAGAAAAACAGCTTTTTGATATTCGAAGAAATTATTTTGTTACAAGCGATGAAAAAGAAAAGAAAGCTCTTGAAAGAAATGATAGAGAAAATAGGCAAAAGATAAAAGAGTCGTTAATTAAATTTGGTTTCCCTTTAGATTATTCAGAAAAGATTTCATCATGGGATCCGTACAACACAAATACTGCTTCCGGCTGGTTTGATTCAGAATGGATGTTTGGTCCAGATGTTAAAAATGGATTTAATATTGTAATTGGCAATCCACCGTATGGGGCAAATTATTCAGATAATCATAAAAAGTATTTCAAACAAAATTATTTTTCAGCACATTCAAAGAATGGTTTAAAAGGTTCACTTGATACATTCTCACTTTTTATAGATAAAAGCTACCAAACAATGAATATTAATTCTTTTTTAATATTTATTGTTCCCCTTGCTATAACATCCAGTGAGTCAATGTCTGCACTACATAATTTATTGCTCAATAATTGTGAGACAATTTCCATATCGACTTATTCAAATCGCCCGAAAAAGATTTTTGATAATGCCGATCAACGTGTTGCAATTCTTTCATTTATTAAAAATCATAGGCCTACAAAATATTTAATGACAACAAAGGTAAATAAGCGCTACGAAGTAACATCAGTACAAGATTTGATAAATAATTTGCAATTTGTAAATAGCATTGACTTTATAAAATATGGTAGGTTTCCCAAAGTCGGTAGTAATATTGAGATTAATATACTAAGGAAAATATTTTCTATAGGTTTTAACCTTAAGTCAATGTTGTTAGATAAAGGTCTCCCGATTTTTTACCGCTCATCTGGTGGAAGATATTATAACATAATTACTAATTATACTACTGGATCATCAAAAGAAAATTCGTTTAATGTAATTCCCGAATATCGTGATATTATGGCAGCAGTCTTAAGTTCTAATCTCTATTATTGGTTTTATCATATATATTCAAACACATTAGATCTAAAGACATATGAGCTTGAGATATTTCCTATACCTGTCGAAGATTTAATAAAGAATCAAGATGAAATTGAACTGTTATATAAAAAATATCTCGATGATTTACATAAGAACTCTATCATTAAACAAGTTAATTATGCTCACATAAAAGAATACAGAGAATATTACGCTCGTAAATCAAAACATCTAATCGATAAAATAGATTTAGCAATTAAAGATGCGTATGGCTTAACAGATGAAGAGATTAATTTTATAATTAACTATGACATTGAATTTAGAACAGACGATGAGGAAGAATAGTGGTTTACAAACTTTACACCTTCACTTACGAAGAAGTAACACTAATAGATTCCGAAATAGAGAAGATAATCTCGAAAGAAGAATATGAAAAATACGTATTATGAAGACTAAAAAAGAAATCATTGTTAATCATAATAATCTGGAGAGTAGTATTGATGAACTTATTAGAAACGGTTTAGAAATTGTATCAGATAATTTTCAAATAAATAATCAGAGAAACAGAATCCATAAAGAATTATTGCTTGAATCATTCCTTTTAAGAAGTTGTGCTTATTGGGAACATTTCCTGGAAAAAGAAATAATTCTTTTGGTGAAACTAAATCCAGATACTTTTAAAAGCTATTTCAATATTTCTGTGAATTTTTCACTAGATCATAATTTAATCCGCGCCATACTTATTGGAGATAAATATCAAGATTGGCATGATATACAAAAATTTAGGAGCTATTTTCAAAAAATAATTGAATCGAAAGTAAATCCTTTTACAAAATTAACAAAAGAACAATTAGATTTATTAAATTTTGTATACATTCTGCGCAATTATCTTTCACATTATTCTGAATATTCGAAGAAAAAATTATTTTCAATGTATAAGGCTAATTATTCTTACAAAAAATTTATTGAACCAGGCAGCTTTTTAATAAAAGGAAAAGGGAAACACTTTGAATCTTTGCTTCATAATTTTAAACTTATTTCAGTTTCTATTAGAAAAACATTAGGAGTCTAATATGGATATATTACAATTACTATATGCCCGACTTTCAAAAAATGAAATAACTTTTCCTGAAAGATATTTTGTATCCAATGATAAGAAGACCATTATGGGTGAAGTCCCCTTTAGTGAAATATTATTCCTTGATTACAGGGATACTGAAGCAGGAAGTAATCCGCGTGAATTTATCGGAATTAAGAATACCAATATAAACATCCTTAAAAGTCTTTTAGTTGAACCCAAAAATTTATTTAGATTTTTGCATTCGGGTATAATTGTTTCATTAATTGGTACTACTTTTGAAAACAACTCAATATTTTTTGAGGAATGTTGTTTAACAAATGGTAATCAAACAAGATTTATCATTCTTGCCATAGTTTTTCTAAAATTATATTTTGATAAATCTCCATTAAAAAGTCTTAAACAAAATGATATAAAAGTTTTCTTAAAAAAACATTTTAAAGATAATCCGACGTCCGATACAGTTTTTAATTATCTGCATCATAATAAATTGAACCAAGTAATTAATTTTTTAGAAAATAATAATAAATACTATGAATTATATAGAACGCTTGATATAGCCAATTTTATATATTGTAGAATTAGAATTCAGTTAAATTTAGTCAATAATATCCTTGAAGATTTAGAAGACAATGCTGATACATATTCTATTGGCACTTTGATCGCAGAAGCAAATAATGATACTCAAAAAGTCCGAGCAGATGATATATTTGGAAATAAATATAAGGCAGAACTTGAATCTAAAATATTCAATAAATTTTTAAGCGACTATAAAAATAAAATAGTAATTGAATATCGTTTTGGCGAAATAGCTGATAAAAAAGATAAAGTTCATATACTTACTCTTTTACGTCCTATTGTTGCAACTGGTTTGTTAACAAAAGAAAAGGACATTTTCATATATACAAATCAAAGAGTTCCTATCTACAAGATTTTTGAAAGACTTATTCAAAGTTCCAAAAATCGAATTGTAATTAATATTATTTCGATGTTAATCCCATTTTTATTTGAAATACGGGAAAATTACGTTAAACAAGCACTTGAAAAACATAAACGAGAATTAATAAGAAAGTATAAAGAGAAAGCTATATATGGTGAATTGGATGATAATAAAGTTATTGGGAAGGATATCATTAGACTGAAAGATAATGACCAAAAACTATCCCGGCTAATTAAAACAACTGTTGATCATAATATTGAACATATTTTACCTGTTTTAATATTTCAGCTAAGAAATTTAATCTTTTTAGACGCTCAAAGTAATCAGATAAAATTGACATTACCTGAAGATAAGAAAGAAGAATTTATTAAGGGACTTACCGAAATAATCTATGAAAAGTATGTTGAAAAAAAACTCGAAGGTCTCCCAACTTCACTTACAACAGTAGTACGGAAAAAGGATTTCTATGAAATAGGCAGCGATTCATATAAAACTTATATCAGATTGTATAAATCTAAAGAAACTGACTTTATTATAAAAAACAGAATTATCATCTAATAAATTGGTTTACAAAACTCTACGACCTTACTTCTGCAGAAGTATAAATTATACGCCCAAATTGTGAGCAGATGTTAAACAAAGAGAGTATGCAAGTTATTAAATTGCTAAACTACTGTTTGGAGGATCAAATAAAATGTTAAAAGATAAAATGTATGATGGATATATAAATCCCAGTTGGCGTAAGAAATTATCAAAATTAATTTCGAGCGGTCGTAAACAAGAAGCCTTAAAAACTTTAGATAAATTTATTGAAAATGTTCTGCCACTTTTTCAGATGTCGCCAGAACTTTTAGAGGAACGACGAGTCGCTTGGTTATTAAGAATAGAACTTCTAAGGAAATGGAATAGAAAAATAGAAGCCTTAGCCTGGATTTGTCTGGAGTGTGAGTTACATCCTGAGAATAAAACTGCACACATCCTAAAAGATCAGTTAAAATATGAACTTAATTTATTACAAGATGATGAAAAAAATAAAACAATGCGAAATAAATCATTTAATATTTCCGTTGATTGGTCTGATGTTGCCGGAATGCAAGAATTAAAAACTCTTTTGGAAATTGATGTTATTAATCCAATAAAAAATCCTTTAATCTTTAAGCAATATAAAGTATCTATTCCTAATGGCATTTTATTCTATGGTCCACCCGGATGCGGTAAAACTTTCGTTGCAAGAAGATTAGCTGATAAAATAGGATTTGATTTTTTAGAAGTGACACCATCATCAACAGCGAGCATTTATGTCCACGGAACCCAAGAAAAAATTA
>JAJYOQ010000241.1 GCA_021796135.1 Bacteroidota bacterium | reverse complement strand
AATTACCCAAATCCGTAAGTATTGCTAAAATGAAAAGCCCCGGTGGTTGGATAGAACCGGGACAAACTCCTGATTTCGATGAGTACACTGTCGTTCTTAAAGGGATTTTGAGAGTGACATCACATAATGAAGCTATCGACGTAAAAGAAGGTGAAGCAGTTATAATCTCAAAAGGTGAATGGGTCCAATATAGTACACCGGGTGAAAATGGTGCAGAGTATATTGCTGTCTGTCTTCCTGCTTTCTCTCCTGATATAGTCCATCGTGATGAATAAATAAGAAAGATTTTGTTTGATATAAAAAACTCCCGTTGGTAAGACGGGAGTTTTTTTATGAAATATATTTTTTATGTTATTTAGATAATATCATTTTTTTAACAGACATATAATTATCTGTTTGAAGTCTATATAAGTATACTCCGGAAGACAGTTTGCTTGCATCAAAAGAGTAGGAATATTGACCTGCTGCTAAATTTTTATTCACTAGTTCAGCAACTTTTTGTCCCAGTACATTAAATATGTCTAAAGTTACATGTGCAGAATAAGGTACAGAGAATCCAATTATCGTGCTTGGATTAAATGGATTTGGGTAATTGTTCTCCAAAACAAATTTTGATGGGATATTGTTTACTTGGCTTTTTACTGCAGTTATTACCTGAGCCATTGTAAAGTTCGAAACAGTCGTTGTACCGGAATTTGGATTATAAGTAGTAGTTTGATTCTGGCTGCTGTATGTGGAAACACTTGCAATAATAGTGTAGTTCCCTTGGGCTAATCCGGAGATTGTGTATGATCCATTTGCATCAGTGACAGCCGAGCCTACAGTTTCACCAGCGGAATCTTTCAGCGTTACTAATACACCTGACAAAGGATTTCCTTTATCTGAATGAATATCTCCCATTATATCACCGTTAGCAACAGATTGAAGATCTTTAATTAAAACTGCATCCAAATTATTTACTGAATCGCTAACATTTACAGGTGTCGCTTTTTCCCATTCGTCTGAATTAAGATAAAATTGTGGATCATAACCCCTAGCAAAGAACATAATGTAATATGAACCTTGAGCTAATTCCTTAATAGTATAATTCCCGTTTGAATCAGAGATTGCTAGATGTTGTTGCCCTGTGGCTGAATCAAATGCTGTTATGAAAGCATTATTAATTCCCATTCCTGAAGTATCCTTTATAGTCCCGCTTACTGAAAACTTGTAGCTTGTATCTACCCGTACAAGATTAAAGTTCAGATTAGAAAATGTGGTATCATTATATGCTCTTAAAATTGTTGCATTGAAAAATGCATCTTGATTATTATAAAATTGAATTTTATATCCATCTTTATGAGCAGCTATCATGAAAGAATTATTTAATTGATAAAGGCTATCAAGCGTAATTGAAAAATTTCCGGAGGCATCGGTTTTTGTGGTAGCTATTAAAGTTCGTTCTCCATGATCTTCTCCGCCGGCAACTAAAATATCGATTGTGGCAGAATCAACCGGAGTGCTAATGCTTGATTGAACATTTCCGCTAAAAGTTATTGTATGTTTACTGGCTATGTTCTGCGGAATATCAAAGCTAATGTCGTCCAGTGGTTCGCTTCCGTTGACATTAAGAATTTTTGCTTGAGAAATTGTCTGAGCATTTTCATAAAATTCGTGGAAAAAAGTTGCGGTATCATTCATAGAAACTGTGCATGACACATAATATTGGCCGCTTGGAACTTTAGCACTATAAAAACCATTCGTATCAGTTGTCGTAAATACATTTGCTACTGAATTATTCAAACTGATGAACTCGATTATAGCTTGTGAAATAGGTTTATCAGATTCATCGAACTTAACTTTACCTGAAACTGTTCCTCCCATAATGGAAAGCGTATCGTGCAGGTAAAGATTAATTGATGAATTTTGGTCTTCAAGTTCAAATTCATTTCTCACCAAAGTTGAATATCCTGCAGCAGTGCAAAAAATGACATAATTGCCGTGAGTTACTCCACCTATTACAAATGCACCGGTGGAATCGGTTGTCGCACTATAAAATGTAGAATCACCAAGCATCGTAAAACTATGTAATGACACGGTTGCATTTGCTATCGGAATATGGGGTGCATCTTCATTACCTGCTACATAAACATGTCCCCTCAAGGTATCTTGCATCATCATCTGAGGATATTGCTTCACTGAGACGAGAAAGACGATAAGAGAAAGATAAAAGAATAAATGTGTAATTCTTTTCATTGCTGGACTCCTTATTTTTTTTGTTAATTCTATTTCCAACCTAATTTGACAAATGATATGCCGTTCCATTAAATGAAGGTAAATTTTAAGAAAAGCTTCATTATAAGAAGAATAACAATCTTTTAGAGAGAATAAATCTTTTTTGTAAAAATCTTAGTGACAAAAAGTTTCGTAGCGAACGCATAAAATTCGCATGAAGAATGTTACATAGTTTTTCAATTAGCAGAGGACAAGATCAAACTATTTTTATCCAATACTTCTAATCCTTAGAAAAATATTTTCATAAATGGGAAATGATTATCGAATAGCTTTAACACGCCTTTATTTTGGTTGACAAATAAATGACTTACAGCTTTATAAAAGATATCCAAATGGCACAATTTATGGTTGTTACATAAGTCAGTTTTATTATTTATTTTTGAAAAGCATTTACAAATGTTTTTCAAAATTGAAAGAATGGATTCTTTTAATATAACGATTGTTGAAGGGATTTATTTTTGCACCTTAGAAACAAAATAATGAGGAAACCAAAATGGAAATTCGTACAGAAGATGCGCTTGATTACCACAGTAAAGGTAGACACGGAAAAATAGAAGTTATTTCTACAAAACCCTGCCTTACTTCAAGAGACCTGTCGTTAGCCTATACTCCCGGTGTTGCTGTGCCATGCCTGGAAATTGAAAAAAATCCGGATGATGTCTACAAATACACGGCTAAAGGAAATTTGGTTGCTGTTATTTCAAATTGTACTGCAGTATTGGGACTTGGCGATATTGGACCGGCAGCCGGGAAACCGGTTATGGAAGGTAAAGGTGTATTGTTCAAAAGATTTGCGGACATTGATGTTTTCGATTTAGAACTTAAAAGTAAAGACCCAAAGGAAATTATTAGGGCTGTCCAACTTCTTGAACCGACTTTTGGCGGGATAAATCTTGAAGATATAAAAGCTCCCGAATGTTTCGAGATTGAAGAAACTCTTAAAGAAACCATGAACATTCCGGTATTTCATGATGACCAGCATGGTACTGCTATTATTTCTTGTGCTGCCTTAATTAATGCTGCCGAAGTTGCGGGGAAAAAATTATCCGACTTAAAGATTATTGTAAGCGGTGCCGGAGCTGCAGCTATTTCATGCTGTAAATTATATGTTAGTGCAGGAGCCAAGATAGAAAATATTGTTATGTTCGATACCAAAGGCTGCATTACAAAATCCAGGACAGACCTTAATAAATACAAACAGGGTTTTGCAACCGAAAAGAAATATTCTTCCTTGAAGGAAGCAATGACTGGCGCCGATGTGTTCGTAGGGCTTTCTAAAGGCGGGATTGTTTCTAAAGATATGATAAAAGTTATGGCTCATAATCCTATTGTTTTTGCTATGGCTAATCCTGATCCGGAAATTACGTACGATGATGCAGTAAGCGTTAGAGATGATATAATAATGGCAACAGGCAGAAGCGATTTTCCTAATCAAGTAAATAACGTTTTAGGATTTCCTTTTATATTTCGTGGCGCTTTAGATGTTAGAGCCTCAGCCATAAATGAAGAGATGAAAATGGCAGCAGTTCATGCATTAGCTGAACTGGCAAAAAAGAAAGTCCCTGAAATGGTACTTAGCGCATACGGCGGAGAAGATTTTAAGTTTGGGAAGGATTATATAATTCCAAAACCATTCGACCCTCGTGTGCTTTGGTTTGTAGCTCCTGCTGTAGCGAAAGCCGCTATTAAGACGGGTGTAGCAAGAATCCAGATAGAGGATTGGGATGCTTATGAGGAGCAATTAAAAGAAAGACTTGGCCTGTCAAAGGAAATTATGCGAGTTGCAATTCATAAAGCACAAAAAAATCCGCGTCGTGTTGTTTACCCTGAAGGTGAAGAAGAAAAAATTATTAGAGCCGCTCATGTTTCTTACACCGATAATATTGCAAAACCAATTCTTTTGGGAAATAAAACTATCATCAAAAATAATATCGATAATCTAGGTTATGACCAAAACGAATTTGAAATATTTGATCCAGAAAGCTGCGAGAGAAGTCCTAAATATGCTGCTGATTTTTATGCAAAACGCTTTCGCAAAGGAGCTACCTTGAAAGAAGCAAAAGAACTGATGAGAAATCCTGTTTATTATGGCTCGATGATGGTTGAAAAAAATGATGCTGATGCAATGATTAGCGGATTAACTGCGAATTATCCGAACACTATAAAGCCTGCACTGCAATGTATAGGTATAAAGGAAGGGTTAAAAGTTGTTTCGGGGTTATATATCGTTGTGACAAAAAAAGATGTATTCTTTTTTGCGGATACAACCGTAAACATAAATCCAACTTCAAGCGAGCTTGCTGAGATTGCAATTTCCGCTGCTGATACTGCTAAAGCTTTTGACGTCGAACCTAAAGTAGCTATGCTTTCTTTTAGTAATTTTGGTTCGACAAAATATCCTGAAACAACAAAAGTAAAAGAAGCCGTTAAAATTGTCCATAACCTACGACCTGATTTGATGGTTGACGGCGAAATGCAGGCAGATACAGCAGTAATGACTCAAATTCTAGAAAATGATTATCCCTTCAGCGTATTAAAGGGGAAGGCTAACGTATTAATATTCCCGGATTTGAACTCAGGAAACATCGCTTATAAATTAATGGCACGAATAGGCGAAGCTACTGTCATAGGTCCGGTATTAATGGGAATGAAAAAACCCGTGCATATTCTTCAAAGAGGAGCAACGGTAGACGATATAACTAATATGACAGCAATTGCTGTCCTTGAAGCTAATAAAATATTAAAGGTATAATTGAAGCAAAATGTTTAAAATAATTAATGCAGAATTTATTGCCCCAAGTGTAAGAAAAATTATAATTGAAGCACCCAAAATTGCAAGGAAAAGACAAGCCGGTCAGTTTGTTATTGTTAGAGTTAATGATCATGGTGAAAGGATTCCTTTGACAATTTCTGATTCAAATATCGACGAAGGAACTATTACACTTATTGTACAAGGGATAGGAAAAACTACACAAGAGCTAAACGAATTGAACAGCGGAGAATTTATTTTGGATGTAGTTGGTCCATTAGGAAAGCCTTCTCACATTGAAAAATTCGGGACAGCAGTAAGCATTGGCGGCGGAGTAGGAACAGCGATTGCTTATCCCACTGCAGTCGCTTTGAAGCAAGCCGGCAATTATACTATCTCAATAATAGGTGGGCGGTCGAAAGAATATGTAATCCTTGAAGATGAAATGAATAAAACCTGTGATGAAGTATTTGTTACAACCGATGACGGTAGTTATGGGTATCCCGGATTTGTTACTTCAAAACTTCAAGAACTAATAGATGCAAAAAGAAAAATTGATTTCGTACTTGCAATCGGACCCATTCCGATGATGAAAGCTGTTGCCGAAGTAACAAGAAAGTACAAAATAAAAACGGTTGTAAGTCTAAACCCAATAATGGTTGACGGAACAGGAATGTGCGGCGGGTGTAGGGCAACTGTAGACGATAAAACAGTTTTTGTTTGTGTAGACGGACCAGAATTCGACGCACATAAAGTAGATTTTGCTACTCTTGAAAGAAGAAACAAAACGTACCGCGAAGATGAGAAAGAAGCTCTTCAAAAATATTCGTGTAAAAGTGAAGAGGCAATTCTAAAAGCCGTTAATGAATAAAGATTTGATATTAAATTATGAAACCAAATACCACCGGAGATATTGATGCCTAAGTTATCGAATAAAGAGAGAATGAAAATTCAACGACAAGCTATGCCAGAGCAGGACAGTGCTATAAGAAGAAATAATTTTTCTGAAGTTAACCTTGGATTTACAGAAGAACTTGCAAAAATGGAAGCGATGCGCTGCATTCAATGTCCTAAGCCTACATGTGTAGAAGGTTGCCCGGTCGGAGTGAAAATTAAAGACTTCATCTCTCTTGTTGCTGAAGGAGAATATCTAAAAGCTGCCGAAAAAATAAAAGAAGACAACATGCTCCCAGCGATTTGCGGAAGAGTTTGTCCGCAAGAAGAACAATGTGAGGCAAAGTGCGTAGTTGGTAAGAAGGGCGAATCTGTTGCAATCGGAAGATTGGAAAGATTTGTAGCAGATTTTGAACGCCAAAATGTTGGTATTAGAGAACCTGTGCTAAAGCCAAAGAGCGGGAAAAAAGTTGCTATCATCGGAAGTGGTCCTGCAGGATTAGGCTGCGCTGGAGATTTAATCCAGATGGGGCATGATGTAACAGTCTTTGAAGCTCTGCATGATTT
>JAJYOQ010000240.1 GCA_021796135.1 Bacteroidota bacterium | reverse complement strand
CACAAGATATATCTTGTGCAATATTCAAATATGCAAACAGGAAATTTTATAATAATTTCAACGGCAAAACCCGGTATAAATGTTAATGAAATAAAAGAACATATCTTTTTGACACTTGATGATATTAGGCAGAATGGGGTTTCAGAAAAAGAATTACAGCGATCAAAGAATGGGATAAAATCTAGTTTTATATATTCTATGCAAAATGTTCAATCTATTGCCGACAGATTAAATTCCTACAATTTCTATTTGAATGATCCTAATTCCTTTAATTTTGACCTAAAAAAATATAACGATATCCAAAGTAGTGATATCCAAGAGGCAATTGAAAAGTTTCTTTCAAAACCCTTTGTAGAATTGCACGTTATTCCCAATTCATTAGGATAACTATTATGATTTTAAGAAGAGAAATAAAACCAATGCCGGGTAATAATATTTCATTTTCTCTACCTGAAATAGTAAAATTTAATCTGAAAAATGGATTAGAAGTTTTATATATCCAAAAAAATAAACTTCCAATTATTCGTTTAAATCTAATTACAAGAGCAGGAAGTAAGTTTGATCCTCAAAACAAGAAAGGTCTTTCAAATCTTTTTGCAATGTCAATTGATGAGGGTGCCGGGGATTATTCTTCTTTAGAATTAAGCGAAGAATTCAACTATTTAGGAACTTCATTTAATGCTAATTCTAATCAGGATAGAGTCCATTTATCCTTTCAAACTTTAACAGAAAATCTTGACAGGTCACTGGAACTTTTTAGCATGATCATAAAAAACCCACATTTTAATGATGAAGACATTTTGCGACAAAAAAGGAAAGTTCTCACACAATTAATTCAATTGAAAGATGTACCTGAAGAAATTGCAGACCAAAATTTTAGTTATTATTTATGGGGAGATAACAATCCTTATGCATTTCCCGTATATGGATATGAAGATGAAGTCAAAAAGATTTCTACTAATGATGTGAAAAATCACTATATGGAATATTTTACTCCAGAAAATTCTACTCTGGTGGTTGTCGGAAATATTGATAAAGATGAATTAATCAAAAAATTAGACGATAATTTATCTAAATGGGGTATAAAAAATGAAGCAAAAAAAATCGTAATACGGACCAAAGAAACGCAAAAGCAAATATTCTTAGTCGATAAAAAAAACTCTGTACAAAGCGAAATTAGGATTGGACATATAGCTTCACCAAGAGATCAAAAAGTATATTTCAAAAAACTTATACTGAACACAATATTAGGTGGACCTTTTACAAGTCGAATAAATATGAACCTTCGTGAGAATAAAGGATATACATACGGGGCTTCCTCTTCATTTGGATACTATGACAATGGAGGATTCTTTATGGTTTCAACTTCTGTTGGAATGGAGAATACTGCTAATGCATTAAAAGAAATCATATTTGAATTAAACAATATAAGACAAGGAATAACCGCTGAGGAATTAGAATTTGCAAAATCATACTTGATAAGGCAATTTCCTTCGAATTTTGAAACTTATGGTCAAATAGCTTCGAATCTGTCTATGCTTGTAGCTCATTCTTTACCAGATAATTATTTTAATACGTATATGGATAATATAGCAAGCGTCTCAATAGATGATGTCAACTCAATTGCGAAGGAAAGTATTTTTCCTGACGAACTTTTAATTGTAATTGTTGGTGATACTGAGAAACTTTTACCACAGCTGCAAGAAGCAAAATTTGAGAATATAATAACAACTGATTATATGGGAAAAACAATATTATAAAATAAATTCAATTCTAATTAATTATTAAAATTTTATTTTTAAAAGATCTTTATATCGTATTTTGTTAAATAAAAATTATTAAGAACAGCATAGGAAAAAAATGACAGATAACAAATCCAGGCGTATAGTTATAACCGGAATGGGAGCATTAACTCCAATCGGATTATCAGTAGCAGAATTTTGGGATGGAATGATGAATAGTAAAAGCGGCGGAGCTTTAATTACTTCATTTGACACTTCTAAATTAGACACAAAATTTGCATGTACCTTAAAAGGCTTTGATGCTACAAATTATATGGATAGAAAAACTGCCCGAAGACTTGACCCATATGCACAATATGCTATGGCTGCCAGTGCTGAAGCTATCAAAGACAGCGGATTAAGACCTGAACTTTTAACAGAAGAAGAACGAGCAAGAATTGGAGTTATTTTTGGAAGCGGAATCGGCGGAATTCAAACATTTTATAACCAGTCAGTGATTAATTATACTGAAGGACCTCAGCGCGTTTCACCATTTTTTATTCCTATGTTAATTCCTGATATAGCTGCAGGTTATATTTCAATTCATTATGGATTCAGAGGTCCAAACTATTGCATTGTTTCGGCATGCGCCACTGCAAACAATAATATGATTGACGGATTCTTATTAATAAAACAAGGAATTGCCGATGTGATTTTTGCAGGCGGCAGTGAGGCAGCAATAAATGAAATTGGTATCGGTGGTTTCAATTCAGCTAAAGCCTTATCAACTAGAAATGATTCTCCGGAAACAGCAAGCCGACCATTTGATTCATCACGTGATGGATTTGTAATGGGAGAAGGCGGAGGAATAATAATATTAGAAGAATTAGAACATGCAAAAAAACGAAATGCGAATATTTATGCCGAAGTAATCGGAATGGGTCTTTCTGCGGATGCTCATCATATTACAGCACCACATCCTGAAGGAATTGGAGCAATTCTGGCAATGAATATGGCTTTAGAAAACGCACAAATTCAACCAGACCAAGTTGATTATATAAATATGCACGGTACTTCAACAGAACTTGGTGATATTGCCGAGACAAAAGCAATCAAAAAGATTTTTGGAGATCATGCTTACAAAATGAATGTTTCCTCGACCAAAAGCATGACTGGCCATCTTTTAGGAGCTGCCGGAGCAGTTGAAGCAATTGCTTCCATTTTAGCAATTAAGAATAATACTATTCCGCCGACTATTAATTTTGTCAATGCTGATCCAAATTGCGATCTTAATTATACTTTTAATAAACCACAACAACGTAATGTTGAAATTGCAATAAGTAATGCTTTTGGTTTTGGCGGGCATAATACTTCAGTTGTTTTCAAAAAATATTATGAATAATTTCCCGATAAAGTATTTTAATCTCAGATATAGCTAAAGGAGTTTACTATGGATCACTCTTTGGTTACAACAACCTTTAATCTAGAAGGTTATAAAATTGTTAAGAATTTAGGCATTGTAAAAGGAATAATCGTTAGATCAAGATCAGTTTTTGGAACAATTGGCGGTTCCCTTCAAACATTGTTTGGTGGGAATATTTCTTTATTTACGGAGCTATGCGAAAAAACACGCACAGATTCTTACGAACTTATGGTTCAGCATGCTGAACAATTAAATGCTAATGCTGTCATAGGAGTCAGGTATGATACGACCGAATTAATGTCCGGGGTAAGTGAAGTTTTATGCTATGGTACTGCAGTAAAAGTTGAAAAACTCTAAATACAATTTTGCAATTAATAAGATATTAAAGCTTAATTATTTATTGTGGAAATTAAAAATTTGGTCCGGGACGCCTTTATTTACTTTATAATTTGAATAAGTAACTATAACCTTTCCCATAATGTTTTTAGGCATTTGATTTATTGCCTCTCTTCTATTTTCTTCCCCCCTGGGAACCATGTTCATTCTGTTAACATCAAATGAAAATATCATTGAAACTGGAAGTGGATATTTATTTGCTAAAAAATCATAATTAAGTAAAATTGTAAATGTTCCGTTTGTTTTGGTAGACGATTCAATTTTTCTTATTACAAATTTCTTTTTATCTATCCATAAGGTAGTTAAAATTATATCACCGTTATCTTCTAAAGGAATAATTTTCACTACATAAGTCTTTTCACCATCCACAGTATCTTCTTTTACATAAAAGGAAGAATATTTCCCATTAAATAAAGAAGAAGGTGAATAATTCAATCCGGTTTTAGGTAACATAGCAAATTCTTTTGATTGTATTTGTATCTTATCAGGCTGCTTAAAAAATATTTTCACGTTCATTTCAGGTACTTTTATAAAGTTTGCCTCAATTTTTACTGAAGCATCTACTGTATAATCCTTTACAACAGAGAATGCATCTTTTGTATTTTTAATTATTAAATCCGGACTAATTGTCTGACTAAAGCTACAACCAACGAATAAAAAGGTTAGTAAAATCATTTTTCCCATAAAAATGCCTCAAAATCAAGAAAGAATATCTTTTCTATTAAATAAAAATAAAGCTGCTGAATAAAAAACTATTATATGAATAAGTAAAATCAACGAAGATTTTAATATATCTGGAATATTAATTGGATTTTCAAAAAGAGCTCTCCACGAACTCATATAATTAGTAAATAAATAAGGTTTAATTGCTTGAAATATATCAATATTTATTGCAGAAACAACCATAAATGTAATAATTATAGCCATAGTAGAAATAATAGGTCCGATTGCATTCTCCACTAAAGCAGAAAACATAAAAGCTAGCGATGCAATAACACTCATGCTTAGAACAGCGAAAGCATAAGACAAGAGAAATCTCCAAAGTATATCATTTTTTGCTAGAATTATTATGACACCATTACTTATATTTAATAATTCTCCTGTCCCAAAAATTAATGTACCTAACCCAAGACTCATTATTGCAAGCCACGAAATAAGCAGAAATGTATAAATTATTCCTGCTAAGAATTTAGCAGTAACAATAGTAATTCTTGAAATTGGTCTAGTCAAAAGGATACGATATGTCCCTGCTGTTGCTTCGCCCGCAAGTAAATCTCCTGTTACTAGAGCTATTAAAAAGGGAATATGGATAGTCAGACTATTCAATATGAAAAATGAAACTAAATATGAATTTAAGAGATTCCCGACCAGTATAAAGGATTGCTGAAGATTCCTAGTCATAAAGTTTATAGACTTCTGTCCTTCCATAAACATTGCAATTTGAATAATTGGAATCAAGACTGATATAACAATAAATCCTATATATGTTCGCCATTTCTTAAATATCTTGTACAATTCTATCAAAATCAGATTAAACATCAGGATTCCCTTTTTGTAATTTCAAGGAAGTATTCTTCCAGTGATCTTGTCGGAATAATAGCACTGACTAAAATATTATTAGTCACAAAAAATCTATTTAACTCTGAAATTTCATCCTGCTCAAGCAAAAAAATAAATTTATTGTTCAAAATCGAAATAAGTTTTGAATCCCATAAAGATTCACTTAAGATTACTTTAGCTTTTTCATCGTTTTCAAGCAGGAAAGTCACTTTTAGCTTATTAGCTTCCAATAATTCTTTTACATTACCTTCAACTTTTGCAGAACCTTGACTTATTATTACCATGCGATTTGCTACAAATTCAACTTCATGCAAGACATGAGAAGAAAGAAAAATTGTCTTTCCTTTTTCTTTGCTTAAAAAAACAATTAAATCACGTATTTCTTTCATACCCTGAGGATCGAGACCGGTCGTTGGTTCATCGAGGATAATTAAATCAGGATCATGGATTAAAGCTTGTGCTATTCCTAATCTTTGCTTCATACCATGTGAAAAAGTTTTAACTTTACTGGAATATCTTTTTTCAAGACCAACTAATTCCAAAACTTCCATTATTCTATTTGATGATATTTCTTTTCCTGAAATTTTTCCTAATATTTCTAGATTTTTATAAGCACTTAGGTATCCATAGAAATCAGGCTTTTCCACAATAGATCCTACTCTTTTTAAAATTTCATTTCTCTTTTCATGGAGAATTTTACCGAATATTTTTATTTTACCGCTGCTAGGAGTAATAAGAGAAGTCATCATACGTATTGTAGTACTTTTGCCAGCCCCGTTTGGCCCTAGAAAGCCAAACACATCTCCATAACAAACGTTTAAGTTTAGGTTATCCACAGCTTTGAAACTCTTAAACTTCTTGGATAGATTTTCTATCTCAATAATGCTATCTCCGGACAATTTTTCCTCTTAATATTCTTTGATTTTTCTCAAGTCACACTGAATTTCTAAAACAATAATAAATATATTTATCTTAAGATAAATTAAATTTTATATAAGCGGTAATTTTGATAAAATTTAATTTATTTTGAGTAAGAAAAAATAATTTTAATTTTTTTTTTGCTAAATTATGCGTAAAGTAACATCTTAAAAAATTTAATTTGTTTTTTAAAAAATAAATCGTCAAGTTTGCTAAAAGTTTTTTACTGCGTTGATTAATAAAAATATTTTGAAATTTATTCTTCACGATATTTCCATGTATGTTTTAGCGAAAAGAAAATTCTTAATATTCCTCATGAAATTACCAGCAATAAAATTTGCTAAAAAAATATTATTCGAGAATTAATACATAACTTTTAGTTAGAAGGAAGGTTTTATGCATATAAAGAGGTTTTTTACAGAAGTTAACAAAGACCCATTCGTTTCATTTGAATTTGTCTCTGCAGTAT
>JAJYOQ010000239.1 GCA_021796135.1 Bacteroidota bacterium | reverse complement strand
AGGGCTAGAATATTATATGCGAGTATGCATATCTTATAGCATAAGCTTCTGCTAATCCGGCATAGGCTTCTGCATAGCGAGAGTCAAGAACGATAGCTTTTTCAAAAAACTGTATTGCGAATTGCATATTGTTTTTGGACTGACGATAAAGGTAATTTCTAGCCCTAAGATTAAAATCATAAGCTTCTGCATTTAATGTAGGCCGTTTAGTTAATTCAACTTTTTCCGTAGGTGTTAATTTCACCATCAGAGCATCAACAATTTGTTTTGCTACTTTTTCCTGAATATCAAAAATATCAGCAAGTTTTCCTTTGTAGGTTTCAGCCCAAAGCTGTTCATCGCTTTCTACATCGATTAACTGTGCAGTTATTCTCAAATCATCATGGAATTTTCTGACGCTTCCTTCCATAATGTATCTAGCACCAAGTTCCTTTCCAATTGTCTTAATGTCTTTCTTGGTTTCTTTGTACTGCATAGTTGTAGTTCTTGAAATAACCCGCATCTCTTTCAATCTGGATAAATTTGCAATCAATTCTTCAGTTAATCCATCACCGAAATATTCATTCTCTTTATCCGAGCTGATATTATCAAAGGGTAAAACTGCTATCGCTTTTCTCTTTTGTGCAGTTGAAGTTTTATCAATTTCTTCTTTCAACTCATTAAGAGAATTGAGAAGACTATCTATATCCTGATATCTTTGTGCAGGATCTTTATATAACATTTTTTTTACAATTAGGTCAATTTGATTGGGTATTTTTCTATCAAGAAGACTCGGAGAAGGAGGTTCTTCATTTACTATCAAATATAATAATGCGGCTTCATGTTCAGCTTTAAATAAAGTTTCTCCGGTTAGCATTTCATAAAACACAACGCCCAACGACCAGATATCGGAACGCAGATCTGCGGGTAATCCCTGAGCTTGTTCAGGTGACATATAGGATAGAGTACCCAAAGAAGTACCTGTTTTTGTTAAACCGGAGCTTCCCTGCAGCTTAGCCAGACCGAAGTCCATTACTTTAAGCTGACCTTCTTTGGTGATCATAATATTTTCACTCTTAATATCGCGGTGAATAATATTTTTTTCGTGGGCAGCTTTTAGTCCCTGACATATTTGGATCATCCATTCGGCAGCTTTAATATATGGGATTCCTGATCCTGTTTTAATATTTGAGATATAGGATTTTAAAGTTTCACCTTCAATAAGTTCCATTACGATAAATAATGAGTCGTCCTGTTCGTCAATTTCATATATACCTAAAATATTGGGATGATTTAGGGCAGCAGCGGCTTTAGCCTCCTGTAAAAATCTTGATTTATTTTCTGCAGCGGATGCAAGGTGAGGCGGGAGGAATTTTATAGCAACCGTTCTTCCAAGTTTTACGTCCTCGGCTTTATAGACAACGCCCATTCCGCCTTCGCCTATTTTGCTTTGTATTTTGTAATGCGATATTGTTTTGCCGATCATTTTTTCCTCATTATCATATTATTTTTATAGTTTATAAATATTTAGAATAGCTCCCCGCTTTCGCGAGAATGACAATTAAATTTTAGAAAGATTTAAATTTTTTGCATAGAAAGTATTGATTAACAATTCTGCTAATGATTAATTTCTTCTAAAGCCGGGAAAAACTATAATTTTTTGTATTGCACTTGTTAATAATCTGTTACCGAATTCCAAATTTAATCCACAGGCAGCAACAATATCTGTCTTAATAATACTTCCGCCCCATGTACAGCCTTTTATTGTTGTTTTTAGAGGAGACATTGACATTTTATCAAACCAGCCGCCTGATACAATATAATTTCCATCATTGTCTACTATGATATTGTAAATTGAGTTTTTTGTTTTTAGTTGTATTTTATCTCCCGGATGCAAGTCTGCCTTTTTAACTTGATACAGATTATCGGCTTGATCAACAATATTTTGTAAATCAATACTCATTTACATCATTTATTTTTTATAAATTCTATGTATTCAGGTTCATTTCGAATATTATCCAGATCTGGATCTCTTTTCATCCACTCGTAGTTTTCCCATCCCGTATGAACTGCTTTTTTCATATACTCAAGCGCTAATTTTTTTTCATTCAGTCTTGCGTAAAAGCAAGCCCCGTTATACTGCATTAATGCATCATCCGGGCTAAGTTCAAGCGCCTTAGCGCCATTAATTTTGGCTTCTTCTATTCTATCAAGCTGGACAAGAACAGTTGCAAAGAAAATATAGGCTCTTGCGTCATCCGGGTGCTGTGATAGATAACGGGGATACGCCTCTGCAGATATCTTTAGAATTTTATCGTATTCTTCATTATAACCCAATTTCTCATAAGATGCGCAGAGATCCATATAAGCAGAATAAAAATCGGGGTTCAGTGCTATTACCCTTTTATAAAGTTCCACGGCTTCCTTATCTCTATCAGTGCTGTGATATATTCTTCCTAATATCCATATTCCAGTAAAATTGTTGGGATCTAGTTCAACCGCCTTTTCCCCTGCAGTAGTAGCTTCGGCTAAAGAATTTCCGTTATAATGTGATAGTGCCAATGCTGCATACGCTTCAGAAAGTGTCGCATCATACATTAATGCCTTTAAGCTCGCCTCAATCGCTTTATCTAGCAATGATTTATTTCTTTCAAAGTAAAGAAACAAATAGGCATAAGACTCACTCAAACCGGCGTAAGCAGACGCATAACGAGGATCAACTTCAATTGCTTTTTGAAATAGCTGAATAGCAAAATGAATATTAGTTTTGGTCATTCTATAAAGGAAATCTCTTGCCCTTAAATACAGGTCGAATGCTTCGGCGTTTAGTGTTGATCTTTTTTCCAACACAACTTTTTCAGTCGGAGATAGTTTTAGTCTAAGAGCATCTACAATTTCTTTAGAAACCTTTTCCTGAATATCGAAAACATCAGCTAATTTTCCTTTAAAAGTCTCAGCCCACAATTGTGAGTCTTTCTCAACATCGATAAGCTCTACAGTAATGCGAAGATTATCCTGAAATTTTCTTACACTACCGGCAAGAATAAAGCGGGTCCCCAATTCTCTTCCGATTGTTTTGATATCCTTGGTAGTTCCTTTATAGCGCATAGAAGTAGTTCTTGGCACAAGCCTAATATTTTTCAGTTTTGACAGACTGGCAATTAATTCTTCAGTTAATCCATCAGTAAAGTAATCACTGTCCGTATCCGGACTTATATTATCAAAGGGCAGCACAACAATTGCTTTTTCATTCTCGTTATTAACAGTAGTTTGCAATTCATTCTTAATTGAATCGAGTGATTTAAGAAGTTCATCAACACTTTGGAATCTTTTATCCGGTTCTTTTTCAATCATTCTCATTACAAAGGCATCTATTTGGTGCGGTATCTTTTTATTTAATAAATTCGGAGCAGCCGGAGATTCATTAGCAATTATATAATACAAGCCCGCCTCATGCTCAGATTTAAATGGAAGTTCCCCCGTTAATATTTCATAAAATAAAACACCAAGCGACCATATATCAGATCTCGTATCTGCAGGAAGACCATGAGATTGCTCAGGAGACATATAAGAAAGTGTGCCCAACGATGTTCCGGTCTTAGTAATTCCCCCCTGCTGCATAAGTTTAGCAAGACCAAAATCCATGATTTTCATTCTACCGTCTCTGGTAATCATAATATTTTCTGTCTTGATATCGCGATGTATAATATTCATATTATGAGCAGTTTTCAGACCAGTGGCAATTTGTTGAATCCAATCAATAGCCTGGGAAACAGGTAATCCGGTACCTTTAGTAACTTTTGGAAGATATGATTTCAAAGTTTCTCCGTCAACGTATTCCATTACCAGGAATAAGATTGAATCTACCTCATCGATCTCATAAATACCGAGAATGTTAGGATGATTTAGAGCCGCGGCAGACTTTGCTTCTCTCATAAATCTTGCTTTATTATCATCAGATGTCGCAAGATGAGAGGGTAAAAATTTAATTGCAACATTGCGACCGAGCTTAAGGTCTTCTGCTTTATAAACAATACCCATACCTCCTTCACCCAATTTGTCGATAATTTTATAGTGGGTTATTGTTTGGCCAATCTTATCTTGCATTACTTTCCTCTCGTAAATGTAAATTACTTATTATTGCTGCGGAGTTAACTGATTAAAAATAAAAATAGTATTATTTTCATAAAAAACTTTTGCCAGTTACGATATTATAACCTTCAATCTTAAAATCATCAGATGTTGAAACCTTTGCTCCATAATTCTTCTCAAGAGACATTTTCCATAAATAGAATTGAGAAAAAGTATGTTTTATAATATTTGTCAGTTCCTGAAATTTACCGCTAGCTTCATATTTATCAGCATATTCTTTTTTATCCCAAATAGTAACAGAAATAAATTCATTTTTTTCATTGACACTTTCGGTAAGGTAGACATATCTGCAGCCTTCGGTCAATTTAAGAGAAGGGATAATATTTTCAGCGTAAAGTTTTTTAAATTCTTCTAGCTTATCATTTTGGATGATTAAAGAAAGAATTCTTACAAACATATTTGAGGAATCAGACATGAATTCATCACTATCCTCATTTTTAACTGCTACCACATATTTCTTAGTTACCGGCTCTTCTTCAACAGGAGCATAAAGAAGTTCAGAATTTTCAGAAAGCTGAAGTTTCCATTCTGCTGATTCCGATAAATATGTTTTAGCTTGACTTAATAATTTTTTATATGGTTCGCTTGATTCGTATTTTTCTGCGTAAGAAAGAGTTTGCCAAAAAGTCAATGATATTAATTCATTTTCATCAGGTTTTGATTTTATCAAACCTGCAAAAAGGCATCCGGGTGTTTTGTGAAGTTCAGGCATAACTTCAGTTTCATAGAAATTCTTAAAATCGGAAACACGATCCAGTTTTGTTTTTAATTGAAGGAATCGCATGAACATTTTATTTCACTCCTTTCGGGGAGTATTAAATGGAAAAATTCATTTTAATTATTTATCCGCTAAATAATCAATAGAAAGTCTCTGGATTATCGTATGCCTTTTTTCACAAATATTGTAATCAATCATATTGATACTAGTTTCAGAGAGCATGAAATTATCTTTATTAGAACAATAAATAATAAGTCAAACCGTTTTAATAATTACTAATGTCATATCGTCCATCTGTTCAGCATTTCCGGCATGAGTGTTTACGGTTTTAATAATTAATTTAATTAAATCAGATGCCGATAAACTTTTATTTGTTTTAATTAAATCAATAAGTCTATCTTCACCGAATTCTTGTTCTTCGGAATCCATAGCTTCGGTAATACCGTCTGAATAAACAACCAGAATAGAATCAGGAGGAAAATCAATTGTTTTTTCTTCAAAAGTTACTTCGGGCAAAATTCCGACAACAATTCCGCCTTCTTTTAACCTCGTAACATTTCCACGATTGTCAATTAAAATCGGTTCATTATGCCCGGCATTACAAAAAGTAATTTTATTTTGAGATGAATTCAAAACTCCGTAAAAAAGAGTTGCATACTTATTACTGTCAGTGCTATTAAACAAAAGATTATTAGTAAAACGCACACACTCTTTACATGGAATATTCATTAAAGTTTGACCTCTTAGAGAGGCTTGAAGATTTGCCATAAGAAGAGCGGCAGGAATACCTTTTCCAGATATATCACCAAGGCAAAATGCTAAATAATTTTCTTTGATAGGAATAAAGTCGAAATAATCCCCTCCGACATCTTTGGCAGGAATACTTTTACCGGAAATTTGGTAGCCCGGGATTTGCGGAATAAACTTTGGCAATAGATTAACCTGGATATCATTAGCCAGCCGCATTTCTTCCTGTAATCTAATTAGAGCTTGCTCCTTTTCATAAAGTCTGGCATTTTCAATAATATGCGAAGACTGAGCAGCTAAAATAGAAAGCATTCTTTGGTCTTCAACGGTAAATCCAACGTCAGAGTGCTTATTAAAAACTGTTAAAAGTCCGATCATTTTTCCTTTTAAAAGCATAGGAACGCTTAGCAATGAAAATACAGGAAAATCCTTTTTCGCTATAAATTTAAACCTGTCATCTTTTTGAAAATCATTTATTAATAAAGGGCTTCTATTTTTCAGCATCCATCCTGTTAGTTGAGTATCAAGCCTGTATGGTAATAAATCCGAAATTGAATCTTGCTTACGAATCATTGTGTGGAATGGATTAACAATATCTTTTTCATCCAATAACATTACAACTGTTTGCTGTGCCTTTAAATGCTTTATACATTTTCTGACGATTAAATCAATAACATCTTCAACAGACTGGTTTGACGTAATTGCGGTAGCAACATCGTTTAATGCAGAAAGTTCCTCAATGGCTATTTTAAGACGTCGGTTTTCTTCTTTATAAGTATTTAGCTGGTTGATTTCGTTTTCAATCATATTCAGATTCTTATTTATATTTAATATATATAATTTAAAAATTAAATGTCAAGAGTCATATCATTTTAAGCAATTTATACTAAATAATATAAGATTGGCCAAA
>JAJYOQ010000238.1 GCA_021796135.1 Bacteroidota bacterium | reverse complement strand
CCGAAACGTTCCTCGAAAATATTTTATCTAATTCCGATATTTCATCAGCTTCAAAGAAATTCTTTAAAATCTTGTCTAATATTTCTGTTTTTAGAGGCATTGCTAAAATTAATTCCGTAAAAACTTAAACGATAAGAACCTTTTCCATTAATTCTCTTTATCGTACCAGGCTATTGAATATCCTGCCGAATAAGTCGATTCGAGGTTAAATCAATATCTAAACACAAGATTTATCTGACTATCCGAGTCCGTCCACATTTTATCTTGATTTAAATTGGTGAATATGTTTTTAGAAAACATTAAAATACCGAAATAATTCAATAATTGTTCACCGATTCCAACATTGTCAAAATGCACTAGGTGAAAATTTCTTTCAATTCGAATTATATCACGGTTGTTTCTTAACAAAATATCATCGCTTATAATTTTGAATTGAAATTTCCCTTTTGCAGAAATGAAGTGTTTTCTATTGGAATAAAAGGTAATTCTAAAAAATTCATTTCATGTTTTATAAAATTTGCCGATATGGCTTTCATAAAATTCAGAAGATTCTCTGCTAATCCGGAAGATCAATCTTTCGTACTCATATTGTAAAGCTAAAAATGAAAAAGAATCTTTACAAATAATTTTTAAATGACCACTTTTTTTCACTCTATTTAGAGCGAGTTTTGATGGTTGTTTATACTATAAAAAACACAAAATCAAAGTAAGAACTTAAAATTTATTATTTCTGTAGCTGATTAAACTTCAATAAATCGGATCGAATTTCGTTCCAATTAAATTGATAAAAAAGCCTACAACCAATAATTGTAGGCTTTAATTTACAAATCACATACAAATTTAACCAAAAATAGCTTTGATTTAAATTTTATTTTGCCCAACTGTAGATACTTCCGAGATTCTCTAGTTGTGAATTCGATTTCGCCCAACTATAAATACTTCCGAGATTATCTAATTGCGAATTTGATTTCGCCCAACTGTAAATACTTCCGAGATTATCTAATTGCGAATTTGATTTCGCCCAACTGTAAATACTTCCGAGATTATCTAATTGTGAATTCGATTTCGCCCAACTGTAAATACTTCCGAGATTATCTAATTGTGAATTCGATTTCGCCCAACTATAAATACTTCCGAGATTATCTAGTTGCGAATTCGATTTCGCCCAACTATAAATACTTCCGAGATTATCTAATTGTGCTGATGAATTATCGACAATCGTCCTGGTGCGAACATCATAAGCAACTGTTCTTGTGCGTGTTGAATTATCGAATTGAGCAGTACGAGTATTTTGAATAACTTGAAAGCGCACAGCCTGTTCAACATTATTCTTTTTGATCGGGCTGCTAGCTTGTGCGGAGAGCACGAAAGCACCCAAAAGCAATAAAGTGAAAATAGTTCTTAACATAATTCCCTCAAATATTTTTTTGAAAATAGTTTTTAAGCATTCCTAATGGTTCAACCATTATGCCACGCTTAAAATTTGGGAGATTTTGAAATATTCGAGTGATAAGAAATGGAAAACGGTAAGAATTACCTTTATGTAAAGGTAAAATAGGTATAGTTGTAAAATTTCTTTACAACTATAAAGTAATAAAATGAAGGGAAAAAATAGAATTTGGACTTTTAAATATGTTTTTGTTCTATAAAACTACACTCCTTTTGTTACTTCAATTATTGTTCTAAGTAACTCACTTTACGTAGAAACAACTTTTCAGAATCATGGAATACTGGCGAAATAGCTATCAATTCTATTACCCCGCTACTCCATTTTTCCAAGGACTATTTAACATTAGTTAGTAATATTTACTCAAATCGTTTATTTTATCGTAATATAGATTTTTTTTGTTCCTGTCTCTTAAATCTTACTTTGCCCAAGTATACCTTGAAAAATGTGGAAGCTTTGCATTTATTACTTCAAGTGTGCCGCTTTGTACATCGACAATAATTGAATCACTCTGAACTAATTGTGTAGAACCGTCAGGAGCAAAATAATAAAAATTAAGGCTGTTGGGGTCAACTCCTTTTAAATTTACCCCGGTAAATTTAAGTGTAAGAGTTAATGGAAAATTAAAAACCATTGATGGTGAAAAATCGATGCCGGCATCATTGCCCACTTGCATAGTTATGTTTTTACTTCCACTATATGCGCCAGGAGGGATACTAAGTTCTCCATCAATTGTGACATTGCCATTTTTGCCTAAATATCTATTATGGAGTTCAATGGATCCGCCGTTATCACCAACAATTACCTTACTTACGAAATAGTTTGATTGAATTGATTCTGAAATATTAGAGGGCAGCTTTATAGCAGTTTTTGAACTTGTGCTAGAAGAAATAGGATTTACATTTGTTCCCGAGTCCGAGCAGCCAAAATAAAATAAACTAAGCGTAAATAAAGCAAGTAGAATTTTTTTCACCTTCAACTCCTATAAAATTTCAAATATTTTTGTGGCTTCAACGCATCAATTTATATGCCACTAGAAAAATGGGAAATCGAGCAAAAATCAAATCATTTTTTATCCTAACAAGGATGATCAGGTTAGATTTACAGAAATTTATGGTAAATAATACCTTTATTGAAGAAATTTTGACCATTTGTTTTTTTGATACACCATAGCGCGGCAGCCGCAATTTTGAATTATGAATGTTGAATTTTGAATGAAACGTTAAAAATATCTTTACATAAAAAATAGGAATATTTTAACCTTATTAAAGGGACCTCTAATAACTAAAATAACAAACTAATTTGATCCTTGGTAGGTTAAGATAAAAGGGCATCCAATCTTGGACGGGAAATTCCAAGAATTTTTGCAGCCTGTGATTTATTGCCGTTCGTTTTCGATAGAACTTCCTTAGCATAAATTATGGTGATTTTCCTAAGTCCTGTATTCATATAATTCAAGTCAAGCCGTATAAACTGCGGCAGCAAATTAATTTCTTCTTTGGGGACACCTGATTTTATCAAATCGACAAATAGCAAGTTGGAGAAATCCTTTAGTTTAATTGTACTGCCTTCGCCTAACAGAACTGCTCTTTCAATCGCATTTCTAAGCTCACGAATATTTCCTGGCCATGGGTAATGCGAAATAAATTCCCGTGCTGATCTTTCTATGACTTTTATGTTTTTGTTGAACTGTAAATTAAATTCAGAGATAAAGTGATCAGCAAGTAAAAAAATATCTTCAGGACGATTACGAAGTGGAGGAAGTTCTAGAGAAACTACATTTAGACGATGATATAAATCTCTACGGAAAAAATTATTTTCAATTAACTCTACTAAATTTTTATTCGTAGCTGAAATAACACGTGAATTAATCTGAATATCATCAACACCTCCGAGTCTTCTTATAACTTTCTTTTCGATTGTCCTTAAGAGCTTTGTTTGAATATTTAACGATAAATCTCCGATCTCATCAAGAAATAAGGTACCGTTCCCCGCAATTTCAAACAAACCAAGTTTTCTATTTTGAGCGTTTGTAAAAGCACCCGGTTCGTAACCAAAGAGTTCTGATTCTAATAAGCTTTCGGGAATTGCAGTACAAACTATATCGACAAAAGGAGACAAACTGTTTTCTCCAAATTTATGGATTGCCTTCGCAATGTGCCCTTTGCCGGTTCCGGTTTCACCGAGGATCATGATATTAACGTTACTTTTCTGAGCAACCTTTTTTGCTAGTTCAATTATTTTTAAGAACTCCGGAGAATTTCCGATTAAAGTTTCAAAATTCTCAAAATCATTGCTTAAAAAACCAGCGGACTCCTGGGTCATGTAAGAACGATTAGTAATTATTTCATTTAGATATGCTATGAATTTATAGAGCTCGTAAGGAAAGACAAAAATATCAGCGAAACCAAGCTTAACTAAAGAACTAATAAGGAGCGCACTGTCGTTTTGTGTTACAAAAATAATTTTATTCTTAAGGTTATCTTTTTCTTCAAGAACTTTGTCCAAATATTTTGATCCAATACCGTCTATTTGAATAATTATAATTTCATTTGGTTTGACTTCAAAAAACTTCGGACAAATTGAAATAATATTAGAGTCTTTTAATTCAAGCTGACTTACTGAAGAATTAATTGAAGAGATATCTTTGATATCAGAAAAGATTTTAATAGTAATTTCTTCGTTTGTTGTCAAAGTCAAATTCCCAGGTTTTCAATTTTTTGCAGGGCTTCTTTTCGTTCCGGTTTATTAAAATAAGCATCGCGCAAACGGGAATTCTTAATATTATTGCCAAAATAGAAAATGATCTCTTTTGCATAATTAAAATTTTCTTTTGACTTGCCAAAATTGCCCCTTTGAAAAAAATATTTTCCAAGTTCAAACATAATTTCCCAGGTTAGCTCCGTAACAGCGAAGTCTTCCAGTGCTTTAAGCGCAGAGTTGTAATATTCGACTGGGGTTTTTAATTGCTGTATCGGATTCTTCTGTGAAAATTTACCAAGCATATATTCGCGTTCGGCAAAGAAAAGAATATTCTCTTTACAGAATTTGTTTAGCTTCTCAGAGGATAATATTGCAATTGATTCTTCAATTTTATTACGATTGAACAAATTATTAACTATTAGTAAGGTTGTCGAAAAATAATGCAATTTATCTCCCATCTCAAACAAATCAATTTGTAATGAATGCAGCATGTTTAAATCGGATTTTGAATAGTCATCTTTTATCTTTTCTAATTCAACCAAATATTCTAATTGAATTTTGCTTTTTTCAATGATATCTCCATTTTCATACTGTTGTTTGAATTTTTCAATCGCTTTTGAGAATTGTTCGTAATCGCCGACTTTGTAAAATAGCTTTGCAAAGGTGAATTGCGCTTCCAGTTCTTCAAGAGTATAATGCAACTGAGAAAAAATATTAATTGAATTAATAAGCGAGTCATAAGCAACTTGATATTCGCAATTCACCAAATGAATCTCTCCAAGATTTGTTTGCGCTGAAGCTTCACCATATTTATTCCCAAGACTTATAAAAATCGCAGAAGCTTTTTTATTTAATTCAACTGCTTTCTCTAAGTTTAAATTTTCATAATGATAAATGCCAAAGTTCAAAAGAAGTCCGGCCTCCTGTTCTAAATTTCCAATAGCACGATTTATTTCCAATGATTTGTTCCAGCTTTGTTCAGCCTTTTCATGCTCTCCTTTTAAGTTATATATGTTGCCTATGTTCTTTCCCATTTGAGCAACTCTATTAGAATCATTAATATGCCGATAAGTTTCCTGTGCCTTCATAATAAGGTGTAAGCCTTCATCAATGTTATTATTCTTATTTATTTTAATTAAACCTAAGAGGTTAAAGCATTTTCCTTTCTCTTCATTTTTTGTATGCGGATTGGTCATTACATCAGTACAAATTTGTGAGGTTGAATCAAAATGATTTAGGTCTAATTCAGCGCTTGCGATTTCCACTAGTAATGTCTGTTTTCTTGATTCATCATTTATTTCGGGTATCAGCGAAATTAGAAGATTTCTTCCATCTTCATTTTCGCCAAGCCCTATTTGGCTGATACCTTTAAGAATTAATAATTCCTGCTGAAGTTCATCATCTAATTTTTTATTCAAGAGTTCATCGGACACTCTTAAGGATTGTTTATAATCACCCAGTTTATATAATACTTTACAAAGCTGAAGCTTTATTTCTATTAAGTCAGAATCTTCAAGTTTCAATTCAAGAAGATGCAAAAGAATATTTTTTTGAAAAGAGTAAGCGGAAAGTTTTTCGGCAGAGCTTAATTCTTCTTTATATATCTCATAGCTTTTCTTATAATCTCCGGCTAACTCATAATGTCTGGCGTTTTCAATGCGATTAAATGAAGGAAAGATTTCATTTAATTCTGAAGCAATTTGTATGTGATAGTTTTTCTTATCATCAATTTTTGAGTATAAAAATTTCTTTAACCCTTCGGATGTAAAAATAATTCCGGAGTTTCTACTATACTGCTGAATAATATTTTTATTCTGCATACTTGAAATGAGCGAAGATATTTGACCGGGAGGTATTTTAACTAGTTCGGAAATTGTTGGTTCATCCACCGTAATTTCAAATGCTGAAACCAACTTTGCAATTTCTTCCTCTGATTTAGACAGCATTTGAAAACGAAAGTTATAAATTTCTTCTTGGGAACTTTTCAATACAGATATTTCATCGGCCTTTGTTTTTATCCCAACTCCATCCGGAGTGAACTGAATTATTTTTAAAAGGATTATATCCCTCAAAAAACTTTCGATGCTTCCGGGGAGAAGATCGGCATGAAGCAGAATCAATTTCTTTAACTCGCCTATCGGGAAGCCCGGATAAAAGCTTTTATTTAAATATTCATCAAGATGAACATCTGTAAATGGATTCAAATTTAATTCTCGAAGATTAAAAATAAAGCTTGATAAATAATTGAAATTAGAAGCCTCTGTAAGAATTATTTTTATTCTGTTGACCTGCAAAATAGGAATTATGTTTTTGAATACTTCAATGGTAAATTCATCATAAGAATTAAAATCATCAAGGAGAA
>JAJYOQ010000237.1 GCA_021796135.1 Bacteroidota bacterium | reverse complement strand
TTTTGCATATTCTCTTATTGAAGGAAAATATTCTCTTGCTTTTCTTTCTAGCTGAATTCGCAATACATTTAGCACATCATTTTCTTGAATGGCTTCATCAATATTGTAAATAACTTTTACTCCAAGATCTTCAATATTCCTGGGTATCATTGTTGAAGGTCCGCAGACTGAAACTTCAGCGCCCATAGTTTTAAGACCATAAATATTTGATAAAGCTACCCTGCTATGTGCTACATCGCCGACTATGCATACTTTTAGCCCTTCCAGCTTTCTTAATTTTTCTCTAATTGAATACATATCAAGAAGCCCTTGAGTCGGATGTTCATGGATGCCGTCACCCGCATTTATAATATTTGCATCAGAAATTTTAGTTAGATAAAGAGGAGTACCCGCTGCAGCATGTCTGACTACTACCATATCCACTTTCATGGCTTCAATATTTTTAATAGTATCTTTAAATGATTCTCCTTTACTAACACTGCTAGCAGATACCGAAAAATTAATTGAATCTGCAGATAGTCGTTTTTCTGCCAGCTCAAAGGATATTCTTGTTCTGGTTGAATTTTCATAAAATAAATTAACTATTGTTTTGCCTTGAAGGGTCGGAACTTTTTTTATCGGTCTTTCTAATACTTCTCTAAATGTAGTAGCAGTATCCAAGATTAATTGAATATCCTCTTTGGGAACACCTTGTAAACCCAGTAAATTTCGATTAGATAAAGGCATATATAATTCTCATAAATTAATTGTTTTTCATTTCCATTAAATATATTGCATCTTCGCCGTCAATCTCAGACATTTTAACTTTTACTTCTTCATTGATAGAAGTTGGAATATTTTTCCCCACATAATCAGCGCGAATCGGAAGCTCCCTATGTCCTCTGTCAACCAGCACAAAGAGCTGTATCGTATTTGGTCTGCCTAAGTCCATAATAGCATTTAATGCGGAGCGAACCGTTCTACCGGTAAATAATACATCATCAACAAGTATGATATCTTTTTCGTTTATATTAAAAGTAATATTTGAAACCGAAACATCGGGTTGTTTCAAACGAACTCGAAAGTCATCGCGGTATAGAGTAACATCCAATATTCCAAAAGGTAGTTCTATTTTTTCGATATCCTTAATTTTATCAAATAGTTTTTTTGCCAGAAATTCACCGCGTGTTCTCATACCCATTAATACAAGATTTTTAGATCCTTTATTGCGTTCAAGAATTTCATGTGCAATTCTGGTAATAATTCTTTCAAGACCGTTTTGATCTACTATTTTTGATTTTATTTCCATATAAAAAAAATCCCCCTTGGAAAATTATTTTTCCTTGGAGGTATCCTATTTTAATTTCATATAAAGTATCATATTCTTCCTTTTCCATCTCTCGGGATAGATTTAAAGGTTATTTATTTATAATTAAAATTAAAAAGAAATAAAGAAAAAGTAAAGGTTTGAGAAAGATATTTTAGATGCGAATCAAAATTAATTTAGATCAAGTCGTAAGATGAATAAAAATATATGCTTATGGGCAGATAGAGTTTTGTTAATACCAATTATTTATAATAAACTTGGCATTTTATTAAAAACAGTTTATTTTTAGTAGTTAGTTATTTTAGAAGAAATATTTATCGGGGTGTAGCGCAGCCCGGTTAGCGCGCTTCGTTCGGGACGAAGAGGTCCCCGGTTCGAATCCGGGCACCCCGACATAATTTTTTAGGTGATAATATGCCGCAAAACCATTCTTTTGATATTGTATCAGAAATTGATTACCAGGAAGCAGATAATGCTGTTAATCAAGCAATTAAAGAAATTCATCAACGTTACGATTTAAAAGATTCTAATACTGAAATAGAACTTAACAAGAAGGATAAGTATATTTTGGTTAATACTAAGGATGACTATTCATTAAAAGCAAGCATTGATATAATGCAGACTAAATTTTTTAAAAGAGGAATCTCAATTAAAGCTCTAAAAATTGAAGATCCTGAAACTGCATCCGGCGGAAGACTAAAGTGCAAGATTAATCTTCAGAGCGGGATCAGTAAGGAAAATGCAAAGATTATTTCAAAATTGATTAAAGATTCAAATTTAAAAGTAAGTTTTCAAATCCAGGACGAAAAATTAAGAGTCCAGGCCACTAAAATAGATGACCTGCAAGCTGTTATAAAGCTTGTAAGAGATTCGGAGCTTGATTTTCCAACTCAGTTTATAAATATGAAATAATTTTTCTAATTTTTTATTTCATTTTAGTCCATAATCATTCTTAAAAAGGAAGAACTGTCTTCTTCATCGTCTTTATTTTCAGAATTTCCTGGTGATGATTTTTCCTTTGCCCAGTTGTATCTTGAATCCTCTGTATTAAAACCGCCTTTAGGGGTCTTGTCCTCATCTTTTTCTTTATCATTTGGAGTAGCTTTCGGAGTTCTTACTCTAAAGATAGTAGGTGTGTCTAAATCATTATGATCTACTTCCGAAGGACTGGAAAAATTAAACCCTCCGATAAAAGGCTCATTTGATTTATATTTTTCAGAAGCACTTTTATTATTTGATTTAAAGTTTTGACGAGTGCTTTCAAAACCGGTTGCTATAACAGTGTAAGAAATATAATCATTCATTTCTTCCTTTCTGACACAGCCAAAAATCACATTTGCCTCTTCGCCGGCTGCCTCAAAAATTATATTATTTCCTTCGTTAACTTCATCCATAGTAAGATTACTCGAACCAGTAACATTTAATAGAACGCTTTTTGCACCTTTAATATTTATTCCTTCTAGAAGAGGACTTGATATAGCTTTTTGTGCAGCTTCTATTGCACGGTTTTCGCCGCTTGCAATTCCGCATCCCATTAAAGCTTCCCCGCTTTGATTCATTACCGAACGAACATCTGCAAAATCAACATTTATCATTCCTTCAACGGTGATAATGTCAGCAATACCGCGGGTGGCTTCATATAACACTTCATTAGGTTTATCAAATGCGGCAAAAGCAGGTGTACCTTTATCAAGAATGCTGAGTAATCTTTCATTAGGAATAATAATTAAACTATCGACATGCTGTTTAAGTTCTTGTATTCCTTTTTCGGCATTAAGCATTCTCATCTTCCCTTCCCATTTAAAGGGTTTAGTGACAATACCGACTACAAGCGATCCGATACTTTTAGCAATTGAAGCAATGACGGGTGCACCCCCGGTACCAGTGCCCCCGCCCATGCCTGCAGTAACAAATACCATATCACTACCGGAAAGAACTTCGGCAATTTTTTCCCGGTCTTCTTCAAGCGATTTTTTACCGACATTTGGATCAGCCCCAGCTCCAAGGCCTCGGGTAATATTAGTTCCAACCTGAATTTTATGAGTTGCATTACTGCTATTTAAGGCCTGTGCATCTGTATTAATAGCGACATATTCTACACCAATAAGACCTCTTTTAATCATGCTTTCGATAGCATTGCAACCACCACCGCCGATGCCAACCACTTTTAGAACAGCTGACATAGATTTGGATTTATCAAGAGAGACAAATCTGGACATTGTTACCTCCGTATATATTTTTATAATTCATCAAAAAATTGTTGTATTTTTTTTATAAATGATTTAACCTTATTATCACCGTGATTTTTCTTAGTTTTAACCAGGACCTGATATTCGCTTGATTTTCCTCCCGGAATTCCTCTGATTAGACCGGCTACAGTAGCAAATTCAGGACTTTCAATTTCATTAGACAATCCCGAACCCAACTCCTGAGGAACGCCTATTCTTGTCGGCAGCCCAAAAATTTCTTCTGCTAATTCGGTACAGCCTTTTAATAATGATCCGCCGCCAGTTAAAACTATTCCTGCTTTAATTTTATTTTTAAAACCTGCGCTTCTAATTTCGTTATCGACTAAGGCGAAGAGTTCCCTCATTCTCAGACTAATTATCTGAGTAAGAAGAGTAATGGGTATTTTAGTATTGCCCCTTGCGCCGACTCCGCGTATTAAGATATCTTCATCCTTAATCACAGCGTTTTCAGTTGCATATCCGTAATCTCTTTTGAGTTTTTCTGCTTCTTCAGTAATCACTCCGAGAGATTCCCGAATATCATTAGTGACTTGGTTGCCGGCAACACCTATGACCTTTGTATGTTTAATTGCCTTATTGTGGAAGATTGCAATATCTGTGGTCCCTCCGCCAATATCAATTAGAGCGACTCCTAAATCTTTTTCGCTATCTTCCAGAACCGATGAGCTGGAAGCAATAGGCTGAAGTATATAATCTTTAACCTGAAGCCCGGCACGTTCAACGGATTTCTTTATATTTTGAATTGCCGGTATAGAAGCTAATACTATATGATTGCTAGCTTCCAATCTTGAGCCGGACATCCCGATTGGGTTCTCAATCCCGCCCTGATAATCAACAGAAAATTCCTCCGGAATAATATGGAGAATCTGCCGGTCAGAAGGAATTTTAATCGTTCTAACATCAGCCTCAAGGCGATCTAAGTCTGCTTTAGTAATTTCTTTTTCATCGCCATTAATCGTAACATAATTTCTATGCCTAATACTCGTAATATGTTCTCCTGCGACACCGACATTTACAATATTAATTTCAATGCCTGCTCTATTTGAAGCTATAGCAACTGCTTGTTTAATAGCTTCGGCAGTTTTTCCTATATTCGCTACTAATCCTTTATGAAGTCCTTCAGAGGGCGCAACACCAAAACCCAGAATATTAATTTTATTGCTATCGTCAATTCTCTCTGCAATTACCGCACAGACTTTTGTAGTACCCAAATCTAGTCCAGCTAGTATATTTTTTTTCATTCGGATAAACCCGTTCCTTCGCTTTTTCCAATATAAATTTCGTTCGAAAATCTTAAATCGATATAATCACTGTTATCCACTATATTATTACCGTTGGTAATTCCTTCAAGCATAATTTCAAAATAGATCATTTTTTTTGTAAGCTGACCTTTACCGAATATAACCGGAGGTTTCATCCCGGAAAAAGTTAAAATTATATCGCCGCCGTTTCTTAAATTAATTTCAGAAATTCTTTTAGAAATATTATCATTGGTCAATTTCGCCGCATCAATTATTTTGAATGCTTCAATAAGACCTTCACTTTTTTGATAGGTTAAGGGACCAAAATGATTATCAAAAACGGCGTTACTAATAACCGGTACATCTGAAAATTTTGTTCCTTCTATCATTGGTAATATTTCAAAGTCATCTGATATAAAATATGGTTCACTGTTTTCAATAATAATAGCTTTTATTTTCTTCTCAGTAAGGTTAACATTAACTAAATTATTACCCGCATATTCGACATCAACATTTTTAAGATAGGGATGTTTATCAATACGTGCCTTTATTTCAGACAAAGTCAAATTTTTATATAAAGAAGGATCAGCTAAATTTGCCGACTTCAAATACTCATTTTCTGTCAAAAGATTATTACCGTTTATTTTAATCATTTTAACCTCAGTTTTATTCGCATTTTTAGAAGCAAAAAATACCAAATAAACCAAACACGAAATTAATACAACCAGAAGAAAGGAGCCTAATATTTTTTCGTTTTTTTCGGAAATCATTTTTGTTCAGCAAGTTTTTCAATAAATATTTCTCCGTATTTCCAGATATCACCAGCGCCCATAGTAATTACAATATCATTATCCTTTTTGATTTCAATTAATTTTTGCGGTATTTCTTTTTTATCCTTGACATATATAACGTTCTTATGCCCAAATTTTTTGGCTGCATCGGCTATAATTTGTCCGCTTATTCCTTCAATTGGTTCTTCGCGAGCGGGATATATATCCGTACAAATAAAAATGTCCGAATTTAAAAATGATCTTCCGAATTCCTGATAAAAATCCCTGGTGCGTGTAAACAAATGGGGTTGAAATACGGCAATTAGTCTGCGATTCCACCCGCTTCGAACTCCTGCCAAAGTAGCACTGGTTTCAGTCGGATGATGTGCATAATCATCAATGACTAAAATTTCTTTATTATATTTAGTTTCAAATCTTCTATAGACTCCTGAAAATGATTCTAAAGCTTTTTTAATAGTGTCGAACTTTATTCCTAATTCTTTTGCTATACAAACTGCAACAAGGGAATTTTTAACATTATGAATGCCGGGAATTTTTAATTTTATTTTCCCTAATTCCTGCTCTTTATATTTAACATTAAATGAACTAGAAAATTCATTAAATGTAATATCCGTAGCCCGAATATCTGCCTGTGTAGTTAATCCATAAGTAAATATTTTTTTATTAATATGAGGAATTATGTCCTGCAGCGCAGGTTCATCCATGCAAAGGACAACAAATCCATAGAAAGGAACTTTATTCGCAAATTCAATAAAAGCGGATTTTATATCATCTAAATCTTTATAAGTATCTAAATGTTCGCTTTCCAAAGTCGTAATTGCAGCTATGGTCGGCGTCAGTTTTAGGAAAGTTCTATCGAACTCGTCAGCTTCTACAACAATAAATTCTCCCTGTCCTAAGCGTGCATTTGTTCCTCCAAGTCCGCTTAATTTACCTCCGACTATAATCGTT
>JAJYOQ010000010.1 GCA_021796135.1 Bacteroidota bacterium | reverse complement strand
TAAAGCATTTCCAAAATAAGAATCTCTGCTAATTGAAAGACCTTTGTAGCTTTTCCATTTATCCGGATAACCGATTTTAACGGTAAACTTAGACAATTTAAACAAAGCGGCTTTTTTAGTTTCTGGCTCCATCCCATAGTGCTTTGCTTCATCAGAAATTTGAGTAATAATTTGCCAGATATTCATTTCATCTAATTCGTTTGATAGGACGATTTTAATTTCTGGGAAACCAGCTTCATCTAAGATTTTGGCAGCTTTTAAACTCAGGTAAGCCAAATCACCCGAATCTAATCTTATTCCAATAGGTTTATGCCCTTTTCTTTTAAGATTTTCAAAGACCTTTATTGCGTTTGGAATACCGCTTTCAAGTGAGTTAATGGTATCTACCAGTAAAATGCAGTCATCAGGATAAAGATCTGCGAAAGATTGAAAAGCGTCAAACTCATTCATTCCCATAGCAATAAAAAGTTGTATCATACTATGAGCATGAGTCCCTTTTGGAGGCAAGCCAAGCAAATGTGAAATTCCTATGTTAGAGGAGAAATCCGCACCTCCGATTAATGCGCCGCGCACCCCGGCAATTGCTCCGCGATCCTGACCACGCCTGGCTCCAAATTCTAATAACAATTGATCCTGTACTATTTCACGTAACCGTGCTGCTTTTGTTGCAATTAAAGTTTGGAAATTTAATTGGTTTAATAATGCAGTCTCTAGTATTTGTGCCATTACTAATGGACCTTCAACAACCGTTAATGGTTCATTTGGATGAACAACCCTACCTTCGGGTATAGCTCTTATATTAATCTGACTAAAGTTTCCTGACTTACTTAACCAGTGTAAAAAATCCTCTTCAAAAAGTTGTTTGCCTGAACCGCTTTTTTGCGATCGTAATATTTCTAAATCGTAATCATTGAAATAGCTGTTTTGCATCCAGTCTATTAACCATTCCAATCCGGCATTTATGCAAAAACCTGCTTTATGTGATCCATAATCAGGGTAATGCCTGAAGAAATGATCAAACTGTGCCTCTTTTTCATGTAACCCGGCACGAAAATACAATTGTGCCATCATTAGCTGGTAATGGTCTGTAAATAGAATGCCTTCACTTATTTTTTGATCAAATTTTTTTAACACAAGCGTTATTCTTTAGCTAGTCTTTTAATTATGGAAGTAATGATAAATTCAGAAATTTCCTTAACCTCTTTATACAATATTTCATTACCTTTAATAAATTCTTTTGCTTTAATTTGATTTGTTAAACTCGAGCAGTTTATCAAAACGTTCAGAAAGGCACCTTCTGCTGCTGTTGATACCAATGAGGATGCAACTCCTGCATCAGATAGAGAATTTTGATTCCCTCGTTCGCAGATAACTTTAATTAATGTTATTGTCTCTTTGCATTTTCTTAGTACGTTTGCCGGGATTATTGCAGCATCTAGAGTAGCAGCTTGAATTTTTTCTTGCCTAATTTCCTGTTGTCCCAATGTATCTTTGGGAAGTTTAAAAGCTCCCATAACCTTGTCAAAAGCTTCGTTATCTTTTTCAGCTAACTCCACGAATTCTTTTTTCAGGCCTGTCAGTTTTTCTCTTATTTCATTTGCATCAGGTTCAAAATCAATATATTTTTTTTTACCAATAGTTAAATTACAGACCATAATTCCAAGGCTGCTTGCTAAAACCCCGCATAATGCTGCAACATTACCGCCTCCCGGAGTAGGTGAGCTTGAAGAAAGCTGGTCTAAATAATTTTGAAATGATATTTCTAAGTTCAATTTACCTCCCGATTTTATTTAAATCATATAATCAATAATTTTTTCGTTTTTGTTGAAATAATTTATTGAGCTTAGACCTAATTTATCTATAGCTAAATCCACTAAAGATTTTTCATCAAGGTTTTTGCCTTCTGAATAAAACTTTCCCGCTTGTAAAAGAGCCTCAAGTGGAACTAGTCCGACAATTTCACTTCCGTTGATTTCTATTCCCATTTTTGCAGCTTCTTTTTTTACTTCTTCAAATGCAATGTGCAATGGGGTAATATTATAATTAGTCAGATTCATTGAAACTTGTGTAATATGAAGTTTTTCCAAAGACACTCCCATAGCTTTTAAAGATTTCAATCTGCCCGGGACTTTAATAGTTTCTCCGTTAACCTTAATCAATTTGCCGGATTCATCTCTCTTTGCATATCCCGACTCTCTTAAGACTTCTCCTATCTCTTTGGCATATTTTACATCTTTTGATTTTATATTAACATTATAGGCTATTAAAAAAAATCTTGCACCGGTTACAATTGCACCCAGTTTAGGATTAAATATGTTAGTTCCAAAATCCGGTCGCCATTCATCATGTCTTAATTTCTCTTCAAGCGCTTCATATTCGCCTTTCCTAATATCGGAAAGATTTTTTCTTGATGCTTTTCTAGCCGATGCTTCATATAAATAAACAGGTACATTTAATTTTTCAGCAATTGATTCGGCATAAGCTTCTGAAATTTTAACACACTCATCCATAGATATATTTTTAACTGGAACAAAAGGTACGACATCAATTGCACCTATTCTCGGATGCTCACCCTTATGATTTCGCATGTCAATATTTCTAGCTGCTGCCAAACTTATTGCCAGAGCTCCGTTTAAGATCCCTTTTTCGTTTCCGGCAAGGGTCACTACCACTCTATTGTAATCACCGTCCGGCTCAAGACTAAGCAGTTTGCAATTTTTAATCCCGTCCAAAGTGTGCTTAATTTCGTCAAAAATTTCATCATTCTTTCCTTCACTAAAGTTTGGGACACATTCAATTATTTTCATTTAAAGTACCATAATTTTTAATTCTAAATTTCATATTTATTTTTAAATTTCAAACTCGAAAGATGACCTTATCCATTTGCCCGTCTCAATATTCAATGACTTTTCAGTGAAAGTCGCAAGATTTTGATGATTTACTAGGATTACTGTGGATGAACGAGTTCCATATTCGGATGTTGAGACAAATATAGCTGAAATTGCTTGCTCACTCTTTTTTTCTAAACCAGTGTCAGGTAATAAATCATCAGGAGACAATGTTTTATCTGAAAGTATTTCAAAAAAATCATCAGAAATTAGATTTTTTTTAGTAAGGATTTTTGAAAATAATTCTTTACTTTTTTCAACTTTATACCACGGAGTATCCAATAAATGATTGCTTAATCCATAAATGCCTGGTTTAAGTTCATATAAAATTTTAGTCTGATTTGAAAAATAGTTCAATCCGTTCAAATTACCGAAAATTAAATTATAGCCGTTGTATAAATCTGACTTTTCCTTAAGATCTTTTGCAAATTCTGATGTTGAATTATTATTAAGTAAATAATCAGTGACTAATTTACCCCGAGTCGGAGCATTTTGCTTAATGTTTCTTAGATCACGGTAATTTGTAATTGCAGAAAACTTTCCCGAAGTAGTAATTCCCAGCCATGTTCCTCCTGCTTCAATGTCTTTCCCAGCTAATAGATTTGGATTCATATCCCAGAAATGTGCCGAAGTGGCAGGTCGCTTATAAAACTCATCCCTGTTTGCTGCAATTATTAATTTATATTTCGGGTGATTTAGGAATGATATTAAAAGTAGACACATAAAAAACCATTTTTACAAATAAAATATGGTTTTAACTTAAATAAAGTGATTTTCAATTACAACTTTACTGGGAGAAAATTCATTTTAAGAGTAAAGATGAAAATGCAATAACAAATTAAAATATCCTTTAAAATACCTTATTTATTTTAAAGTTGATTTTACGGTCAAGAAATAGCAATTTTCTATTACTTGATTGTATATTTTAGTAAATAATTAAAGTTTCGTTAAAATGTATTTTAACAATAAAATCTCTCGATTTGTTATTTCTGCGAAAGTAAAATTTAAATTTCCTTTTTACTCTGTTAAAAAAGGTAATTTTTTCCTACAGAATAAACAGAAATTATTAAAATTTTCTATAATTTCTCTTATATTGATTACTTTTCCTACTAAAATTATTACCGCCCAAACCAGAAGCCTAAATTTTGATTTCATTGCTACAGATAATGGATTATCTCAAAACACAATTCACTGCATTCTTCAAGACAAACAAGGTTTTATGTGGTTCGGTACTGAAGATGGGCTTGATCGATATGACGGATACAATTTTACTGTTTTTAAAAATAATCCACGTGATCAGAATTCAATTCCGGATAATTTTATTTGGACAATTTTTGAAGATCATAGCGGGACTATATGGGTTGGCACAAATAACGGAGGACTTTGCAAATTTAATAATGATAAGCAGAATTTTACGATATATAAAAATAATCCAAATGATATTAACAGCATCAGTGATAACAATATTAGAGCAATTTATCAGGATAACAGCGGTGTTATATGGATCGGTACTAACAGTGAAGGTCTTTGTAAGTTCAATCCCCAAAAACAGAATTTTACTGTATATAAAAATGATCCTAAAAATCCATTCAGCTTAAGTAATAACTATGTTCGAACAATTATTCAAGATAATAAAGGCTTTCTTTGGATCGGGACCGAAGGCGGAGGATTAATTAAATTTGATAAGAGAACAGGGAAATTCTATCATTTTAATCATAGCGACAATGACCTTAATAGTATAAATAACGATGATATAATTTCATTATGTCTTGATAATAAAGGTGTACTCTTAATAGGAACTCTGACAGGTCTAAATAAATACAATTCGACAAAAAATAATTTTACCAGCATTGTTGAAAATAAATCTATCTTGAGCAATCATAGTAATAGTATGATAAACTCTATTTTAGAAGACAGGTCGGGAAAAATATGGGTCGGTACAGGCGGCGGTCTTTTTCAATTAGATCATAACAGTGAAAAGTTTATTGATATTGACCAACCTTCTCTTAATTTTAATAACAATAACATTTTATCTCTTTTGGAAGATAGAACCGGTCTAATCTGGATTGGTACCGCAGAAAGAGGAATAGCTAAATATGATATTGAGAGAATGAGGTTCACACAGTTTAAACATGATCCTTCAGATCCGAATAGCTTGAGTTACAATACTATTCGATCATTTTATCAAGAAAAATCAGGTGTTTTTTGGATAGGAACATTAGGAGGAGGTCTAAATAAATATAATGAAACCACAAAAAAATTTACTCATTATTTTCATTATTCGGGGAATAAATTTAGTTTAAGCGACAATTCTGTTTCTTCAATTTTTAAGGACAAGCAGGGTACATTGTGGGTTGGTACTTGGCGCGGGGGATTAAATAAAATGATTAGCGATAAAGGTTCATTAAATACTAAATTTATTCATTATGTCCATAAGAATAATGACCCGAATAGTTTAAGTAGTAATATTATTCAGTCAATATTTGAGGATAAATCCGGAAAACTGTGGATTGGAACTGAATTAGGGCTAAATCTATATGATAAAAGGCATAATAAGTTCATCACTTTTTTAAATGATCCAAATAATTTAAATAGTCTTAGTAATAATCAAGTGCAGTCTTGTATTTCTCAGGATAGGAACGGCAATATTTGGGTTGGCACATGGGGTGGGCTTAATAAGATTTCCGAGCCGAAAGATCCAAATGATTTTTCGAAAGCAGATTATAAATTTGATTCTTATCAAAACCTATATGATGATTCTTATAGTTTAAGCGATAACCGTATAATTTCAATTTATGAAGATAAATTGGGAAACCTGTGGATAGGAACATACGGCGGGGGATTGAATGAACTATCCGTAGATCAGCAGATTTTACCTCCTGAGAAAGCTAAATTTATACGTTATTCTACAAAGGACGGCTTGCCTAGCAATATTATTTATGGAATTCTTGAAGACGATAATGGGAATCTCTGGCTTAGCACTGATAATGGACTTTCAAAGTTTAATTTGGCTAAACAAATTTTCAGGAATTATAATGAAAGCGACGGACTGCAAAGTAATCAATTCTTTTGGGGCGCAGCTTTAAAAAGTCTAAATGGAGAACTTTTTTTCGGTGGAATAAACGGTTTTAATGCTTTTTATCCATCAAAATTAAAAGACAATCCTTACCCTCCTCCGGTGGTAATAACGGATTTTAATATTTTTAATAACCCGGTTCCAATAGGTTTAAAAAATTCTCCTCTTAAAGAATATATCGGTAAGACACGAGAAATTAAATTATCCTATTATCAAAATGTTTTTTCTTTTGAATTTGCAGCTCTTGATTATACAGCTCCGAATAAAAACCAATATGCATATATGATGGAGGGATTTGATAAGGGATGGGTAAAATCCGGCAACCGTCGCTTTGTCACATACACTAACCTCGATCCCGGTAAATATGCATTTTATGTAAGAGGTTCAAATAATGACGGTGTTTGGAATACTGAAGGTGCTTCTATTAAAATTATAATTCTTCCTCCTTTTTGGAGAACCTGGTGGTTTATATTCTGTTCTGTTATTGCCGGAGGTTTTTTAATCGTTTTTTTAATTTCATTTCGTATACGGCATCTTTTAAATATTGAGAGATTTAGAACAAAACTAGCGGCAGATTTGCATGATAATATTGGATCGAGTCTGACGGAGATTTCTATTATTAGTGAGGTTATTTCAAAAAAATTAGAATCATTTGATGCCGCAGCAGACTCAATAAATTATTTAAAAATCATTAGCGATAAATCAAGAAGTCTGATTGATAATATGAGCGACATTGTTTGGCTTGTTAATCCTAAAAGAGATTCGCTTTACGATTTAATTTTACGGCTTCGGGATACTTACGCTGAATTATCTTCCTATAAAAGTATATCCTTTAAATCAGAAAATCTAAAATCTCTTGAACGGGTTTCTCTATCTATGGAACACCGGCAGCACCTTTATCTTTTATTTAAGGAAGGTATAAACAACTGCATAAGACATAGCGGGTGTACAGAAATCTCTTTAAATGCATTTACACGCGGTAAAAGACTTGAAATGATTCTTAAAGATAACGGCAATGGATTTAATATGAATGAACTTTCTGAAGGTAACGGTCTTGCTAATATTAAAAATAGAGCTAAACAAATAGGAGGCATTCTCAATATTACTTCTAAAGTAGGAGAAGGTACGGTATTGCATTTTATAGGTTACATTTCTTAAAATAAAAATGTAAATTATATCCGGTTTATAATTAAAAAAGAAGTCTATGCAGAATAATAAGATAAAAGTTGTTGTAGTTGAAGATAATGATTCAATCCGTGAAGGCTTAAAGATGCTAATAGACGGCACCGAGGGGTATTCGTGTATAGGTGCTTACGTGAAGTGTGAGTTGATGCTAAAGAATATAGAGAAGCAAAAGCCTGATGTATTGTTAATGGATATAGGATTACCGGGGATGAACGGAATAGAGGGGATAAGGGAAGTAAAAAAGATATTGCCGGATTTAACAATATTGGTTTTGACTGTTTATGAGGAGAATGATTTAATATTTGAGGCATTATGTGCCGGGGCGAGCGGATATTTGGTAAAGAAGACGCCGCCGTCAAAATTATTGGAAGCAATTCGAGAGGCATACGAAGGGGGAGCGCCGATGAGTTCCCATATAGCAAGGAAGGTAATAGAATTTTTCTCACATGTAAGTCATGAAGGACTTCCGCCTCAGAGGAAACCGGTATTACAGCAAGGCACCGGAGCAAGTATATTGACGCCTCGTGAGAGAGAGATATTGGGTGGATTAGTAGACGGAAACAGTTTCAAAGCAATAGCAGATTCATTATTTATAAGCATAGAGACGGTTAGATTTCACTTTAGAAACATATATAAAAAATTGCATGTGCACTCTCAATCCGAAGCTGTCGCTAAAGCTATTAGAGAAGGTATTATTGAATAATAAATTTTAAGCAAAACTACCCGTCTATTTAGGTAGTCTAATATGTGTTTTTAATCAGTTTTAATGCAAAAAACCTCTGTTTATGTAGTAGTTTGATGAATAGCAAATTTATAGTTTAACTAATGAGTTAATTTTAAATTTCAAATAAAATGTTTTTTATATGAGTTAACTCTTTGAAAATGGAATTATTTCTTAATTATAAAAAAGTATAAATGATAAATTGATACACCTTAAAGAAGCATCTAAAAGTAATACCAACAATAGACAAAACAGTTGTTCTACCATTGCCCGGAGGCATGAATGAGATTTTCGTTACAAATTTATTTAATATCATTTCTAACAATTTTACTTACTTCACTTGGATACTCCCAATCCGGAAAAATCGCAGGAAGGATAATGGATGAAACGGGAAAAGAACCTCTGCCTTTTGTTAATGTTATCGTCCAGGGAACTTCATTCGGCGCTGCTTCTGATATAAACGGTTATTTTTCAATAATAGGCATTCCTCCCGGTACCTATACAGTAAAAGCATCCTCAATTGGCTATACTTCAACGGCAGTGACCGATGTTAGGGTTTTTATTGATCTTACTACAATGGTAGACTTTAATTTAAAAGAAGAAAGTGTTAAGGGCAAAGAAATAGTCGTAGTCGCTCAGCGCCCGCTGGTACAAAAAGATTTAACAGCATCAACCGCAATAATTGATTCAAAGGAAATAGCTTCATTGCCTGTAACAGAGTTCCAGGATGTGCTCCAGCTAAAAGCCGGTTATGTAGGCGGCAGCGTCCGAGGAGGAAGAAGCGGAGAAGTAGTTTATGCTATTGACGGAGTTCCGGTTACTGATGTTTATGATGGTTCAAATGTGGTAGACGTGGCAACAAGCTCAATCCAGGAACTTCAATTTATAAGCGGAGCTTTTAATGCAGAATACGGAAAAGCATTATCCGGATATGTTAATATTGCAACCAAGGACGGAGGCAATACTTTCCAGGGAAATTTGACTACCTACATTGGCGGTCATCTAAGTAATCACACAGGTATATTCAGAGATATTAACAGCATTCGTCCCTTAAGCATTAGAGATCTTGAAGGAAGTCTAAGTGGTCCGATAGTTCCGAATCTATTAACATTTTATTCAAATGTTAGATATATCTATTTCGGCGGCTGGATATACGGCAGAGATGTCTTTAATCCATGGAACATAACAATTAACAAAGGTCCGACATATCCAGTTGCTCAACGTTATATATTAAGTGCTATTACAAAAGGAGACACAAGCGGACTAGGCAACGGAGCAATGGTTCCTATGAACTGGAATGAACAAATTTATGGTCAGTTTAAATTGACCTTGAAGCCTTTTTCAGGAATGAAGGTTGACTATAATTATTTCATTAACAATTCTGACGCAAGACAGTTTAATCAGGCTTTTACTTATAATCCTTATGGTGATTACAATTATTACAATAATGCAAACACTAATATATTAGCAATAACTCATACTTTGAGCGCAAATACATTTTATACTTTAGATTTATCATATTTCTTTAAAGAATATTTACAGTATGTCTATGCTAATCCAAGCGATCCAAGATATACAAACACCCAGTTATTTAGTTTAGTACCAACGGATGTTCCCAGCTTTTTGACAGGCGGAACGCAGAATACAATGTTTAGAAGATCCACCGGCACTTACGGAGTAAAGTTTGATATTACTTCACAAATGGATCGCATTAATCAGGTCAAATTGGGAGTTGAATATAACAGTTATGATTTAACTTATAATAACATAACATTATTACAGCCAAATAACATTCAGGACGTTACTGTAAGCTTAAATCCATTTGCAGCAATGCGTGTCCCGGATCCAAATAATCCGAATGAAAACTTATACATTGATTTATATACCAAAAGACCAATGGCATTTTCAGCATATATACAGGATAAGATAGAATTAAAAGATTTAATTATAAACGTAGGAGTCAGAGGAGATTATTTCAATCCTGACGGACAATTATTGAATGATCCCTCAGACCCGGATATATATCATCCGCTGAACCCGGTAAACCAGGCGAAAACATTTGCACAAAGAATGACATATTGGTATCACAATGCCCCGACTAGTTTTAAGCTAAGCCCAAGATTAGGAGTCGCATTCCCCATAACGGACCGAGGAGTAGTGCATTTTTCATACGGTCAGTTTTTTCAGGTGCCTAACTTTGAACTATTATATGCAAATTCCGGATATAAGTTTCCTCAGGGAACCGGAAATGTCGGTATAGCAGGAAATCCCGGATTGAAGCCTGAGCAAACAACGAGCGGTGAAGTCGGAGTATCGCAAGCTTTATCTGATGATATATCAATAGACTTAACAGGTTATTTCAGAGATATAAGTAATCTCGCCGGTACTACCATAAACCAAATATACCTTTATGGCGGCGCAGCAACTTATAGCCAATATTCAAACAGCGACTTCGGTTTTGTCAAAGGTATTATCCTTTCAGTAACAAAAAGAATGACTAACCATTGGTCGGCAACACTTGACTATACTTTGCAGTCTGCGAAAGGGGATGCATCTGATCCAAATGCTTTAAGAAATTATTTAGTAAGCGGGATTCAGCCGGAAGTACAGCTCGTGCCGTTAAATTGGGACCAGCAGCATACAATTAATGCGACCTTTAACTACGCATCGGATGCTGAATGGGGCTTTAGTTTAATAGGATCTTATGGCAGTGGGTTCCCTTACTCACCCACATCATCGCAAAACCTGTCTGATTTGTTGATCAATACAGGTTTGAAGCCTTCAACAATAAATGTTGACATGAGAGCATATAAGGACTTTGTGCTGAATAAGCTGAAAATTAATTTATTTCTGAGAGTATATAATTTATTTGATACCGAAAACCAGTTAAATGTATATAACGATAGTGGTACAGCTAATTTTACTATGGCTGAGTTTCTGGATAGAACAAACGGAAACCCGACAACATTGGTTAATTCATTAGACGAATACTTTAGAAATCCATCTTACTACTCAGAGCCAAGACGTGTAGAGGTTGGAGCAACGGTCTTCTTTTAAGCAGTTATTAGAACATAGAATAAACTAAACAATGAAGTTTTATTTATCGGATATGAAATTATGAAAATTGTTAAAATATTTTTGATGTTGATAGTTCTTTCACTTCTTGCTAATCAGCAGCTTTTTTCTCAAGCTCAAAGAATAACTGCGAGAGGAGACTATACATTTAGGAAAGCAGGTGTGCATCGTGGAAATCAGGTTAGAACTGTTTTCTCAAACTATGGTGTTATTGCTCAGCCAGGGAACCAAGGTCCGCAAGCTGCATGGAAATTTGATGCTGATGGGTATGTGGGTGATATTTCACCTGTTGTGGGTATAAAATTACCTTTGCTTAAAGATCCAAAAACCGGATTAATGGATACTGTTCATGAAGTTGTCATAACACCTGTTAGCAGACCAGGCAGCGGAAATTCAAATGCTATTAATGGACAATTCGGCGGGTTTGAACCAATCCCGGGATTTGCTAATCCAACAATAAATAAGATCGGCGAAGGAGTTGCAATGAGTCAACTTCCCGAGACCTGGCCGATGCAATGGCCTGATCATCCTGATTGGTCATATACTGGGCCTAAAATTATAGTTAATGGAAAAGATGTTACTCCTAAAGTTGATTGGAACGGATATTTTGGTAGAGCACAATTTAATGCTGACCAGGAAAGTTATTATTGGATGGATGATAACGAAGATGCCAAGATGTACAAAATTTATGGTTTCCTTCCCGACTCAACCGATACAACCAGGCATGGTCAAGGTTTACAGTCAAATGTTAGAGGATTGCAATGGTCAAACTTTTTAGCTCAAAATGTAATTTTCTGGTTATATGATTTTACAAATGATGGAACTACTCCTTATAGTCAGGTTTCCTTTGGAACGTTAGTTGGCACTTATGTGGGGATAATGGGCGATGAATATAATGATGATGCTTCCTTCTTTGATGTGCGAAATGCTATTACCTACTCTTGGGATATTGAGCCTGGATTAGGCATTGAATATGTCCGTCCTGAAGCAAATCCTTATTGGCAGCCAAATCCATTTGCAGTTGGATATGTCGCTTATGCATTCCTGGAATCTCCCGGAAATGCTACGGATGGAATTGACAATGACGGCGATAATGCAAAATACGATCAAACCGCTCCTTATTTTACAGCAGATATGTTTAATCCGCATATTGTTCAAGCAGGAGATAAACTTGTTCTAATAGATCCGACAACTTACAAGAGGTCTATATTTGTAATGCCTGCTGATACAGTTACAGTTTATTCAATGGGTGTTCCTTTTTTCCTAAAACCGGGAGTGACTTCCTTAGTTGAAGGTGAACTTAGACCTGACGGTACGTTGGATCCGAATGCCTATGATGGTATTGATAATAATTTAAATGGTATTATTGACGAAAATTATCTAGTTGATTACAGACAATTTAAAAAATCCCCCCAGGGCGTCGTTTTAATTGATACTGTAAATCCGCTGCAGTATAAAAATTATATTACAGGGCAGGGTGTTAGTGCACCTATGATTGATGAAGCTAGAGATGACGGTATAGATAATAACAAAAATTGGAATTTAAATGATGATGTCGGAATAGACGGAAATCCTAATGATCATAGCTATGGCGAAGGAGACGGTTTGCCGACTTCAGGATGGCAGAAACCTGGTGTTGGAGGTGCTGGATCAGGCCCTGTTAATATCTATGGACTGGTTGATACACATCAGCCGGGAGAGCCAGATATAGATAAAACCGATGTGCAAGAATCAGATCAAATTGGTCTGACCAGTTTTCAATATTTTACACCTGCTGGCGCTATAAATATGGCTGCAAATGAAAATATGTGGTCCCGTATTACTCCGGGTCTTTTTGATGTACCTGCTTCTGTTGTTAATAATACTGCTACCCACGGGGAAGACGGTGACTTTATTATGGGTTCGGGTTATTTTCCGATGCCGGCAGGACATACGGAAAGATTTTCTCTCGCACTTGGCTTTGGTGATAATTTGCCGCAGACTATAAAAACAAAGCAAATCGCTCAGTTAATTTATGATGCAAATTATAACTTCCCTCAACCCCCAAACAAACCAACGTTGACAACTGTTCCCGGAAACGGACAGGTCACTCTATATTGGGATAGAGTAGCTGAAAAAACAATTGACAAAACTACTCATAAGATTGAGTTCGAAGGATATAAAATCTATAAAGGAACGGATCCAGATTTTACGGATGCTCTTCAGATAACAGACGGAACCGGCGCTAAAATATTTTACTCACCTCTTTATCAATGTGATTTGGTTGACGGAATTACAGGATATTTTCAATCTTCTCCTACATTATATTCATTGACAAACGGTGCCCCGTATTTTCTGGGGAATGACACAGGAATTCAGAATTATTATGTTGACAAAAATGTAACCAACGGAAGAACGTACTATTATGCGGTTGTAGCTTATACAAAAGGAGAATCGCAATTTGATATTTTCCCCTCAGAGAATACACATTATATATCAAAGGATGTTACCGGAACAATTACAACCGATATTAACACAGCTGCTGTGGTACCGAATGCTCCTACTTTAGGATATGTACCGCCTCCGTCAGGAATTCAGCTAACCCGTTCCAGTGGTGTATCTTCAGCAACACCCTATTTTGAAGTAATTAATCCTTATGCGGTTCAAGATTCAACTTACAATGTTACATTTACAGATTCACTTGTCAGCGGAGTACCTATTGCTTATGCTTACTCTGTGACAAATGCAGGGAATGGCAGCAAAATGTTAAATAATGTAAAAATGCTTCCTTCCAACGGATATGTATTTGACGGAGTCAGATTATCAATTGATACGAGCTACCAAAATGTAAATGCAATTATCATGGATACTCTTAAAAGCGGATGGAATCATCCTTCAAAAATGAATTTAACTGCAATTGCTTCTCAGGTTAATTTCCCAACACTAAATCTTTTAGGGATAAGGTATCCAAGAAATTATAAATTTGTTTTTGATAATACATATAAAGACTCATCAAACACCTTAAGCGCAATTTTAGGAGTAAATGCGCCTCCTGTTAAGCTTACAAACTTTAAGGTATATGATGTCACGGATCCGAATAACCCGGTTCTAGTTCAATATGCCTTTACTGAAACTTTAAATAAAAAAATAGATACACTTTCAAATTTTGACCAGGTATTCTTATCAGACCCGACGGGTACTGAATTATCTTGGAAAGTGTTATTCATTGGAACCGATTCCTCAAATGTTCCGCAAGCAGGCGATTCATTAACTATCAATTTTACTAAACCTATTTCATCAAAGGACAAATTTACACTTACTACTGCAGGACCCAAAACAGATGTAAATAGTTTACAAGCGCAACTCGATAAAATCAGAGCAGTTCCTAATCCCTATGTAGTCACGGATGTATTCGAACAATCACTTCCGTCAACAATAAGAGGGCGTGGGCAAAGGGTTATTGACTTTATAAATCTTCCGCCTAAATGCTCAATCAAAATATTTACATCCAGCGGTGATCTCGTTAGAACGCTTGAGCAAAACGGAGATATAAATAATGGTTCCGTAACTTGGGATTTGCGCAGCAGTGAAGGTCTGGATATAGCTTTTGGAGTATACTTCTATGTAGTAGAAGTGCCTAATTCAAGTGCAAAGAAAATCGGTAAACTAGCAATAATTAAGTAAAAGAACAGGAAATTCTATTGGAGCTTATGATATGAAGAAAATATTTTTACTGATACTACTGAGTCTATGTTTCGGCAGTATGATATATGCCCAAACAAAGGTAGGCACAACAGCAGCGAATTTCCTAACGATTCCGGTCGGTGCAAGAGCATCGGCAATGGGCGGAGCATTTACGGCAGATGCAAGCGATGTAACCTCAGCATATTGGAATGCAGCTGGACTTGCAAGATTAGGAAAAGATGAATTTACGGCTAGCTTTTCAAATTGGATAGCCGGGACAAAATTAAGCTGGTTCGGATTAAGTTATCAATTAGACGAAGATGATGCAGTAGGTTTAAGCATAAATCAGTTGGATTACGGGCAGGAAGAAATAACCACAACAAGCCAGCCAAACGGAACAGGTCAAAATTGGACTGCATCCGATATAGCATTAGGATTGTCTTATTCAAGAAATCTTACTGATAGATTCTCTGTGGGTGGTACTATAAAGTATATTACACAGAATATATGGAACGAATCAGCTAGCGCTTTTGCAATGGATATTGGGCTTTTATTTAATACTCAGCTTCAAGGTTTCAGAATTGGCATGAACATAACCAATTTTGGTACAGAGATGAAGTTAGCCGGACAGGATTTACTTATTCCCGGAGATATAGACCCATCGCAAACCGGAAATAACAAAACTATAGCAGCAAACTTGCAAACGAGTTCATGGCCGCTTCCGTTAGTATTTACTGTAGGTGTAGGTTATGACGTGGTAAATAATGAAACCTGGGGCTGGACAGTTGAATCTGATGCAGTTTATCCAAATAATCAATCTGGGTACTTGAATCTTGGTACTGAGGTAAATTGGACTAAGATATTATACTTAAGAGCAGGATATTTTTCACTGTTCAAGCAAAATGTTCAGGGTGGTTTATCAGCTGGTGTAGGTATTGACTATGATTTTGGAGCTTTTTATGCAAAGGTCGATTACAGTTATACAAATTTCGGAATATTCGACCCGATTAACAGAATTTCAGTTTCTATTGGATTATAGGAGTCATAATTAACTAACAATTACTTAACAAAATGAGAGGTTCAAAATGAAAAAAATAATGCTTACTTTAATGTTCGCATTTGCGAGTATATCCTTGTTTGCCGGAACAACAGTACCCGTTGTCTTCCAGGTAAATATGGGTTATCAAATCAGACACAATTTGTGGAATCCGGCAACAGATTCTGTTGTCATACGAGGTGACTTTGAACATGCTGTTGATACTTCAGCATCTGACTGGTCTGGAGTAAATTTTCTTATGGCACCACGTTCAACAGGAGATTCAGTATACATATTAGCAGTAAATTTTCCTGTTGCGGATACCGGAACAACTTTTAACTATAAATTTGTTGAAGAAATTGCCGGTAATGCAACTTGGGAAACTACAGCTAGCGGCAATAACCGCAGCTTTAAACTAGTTATTGCAGGTGTTAATTTAGCTTTAGTAAATTTTAGTGATCAAGTTGATTTACAAGTTGCAACTGTAAAAAATATTGCGGAATTCCAAGTTGACATGAGCAGTTATCTTGGCTCTAATCCAGGTCAATTTGATCCTTCCAAAGATTCTATAGTTGTTATGGGGTTGAGCAACTGGGGTGGATGGAGCCCGGACCCAAATACATTTAGCGGTAATAGAACTTTACAACCATCACTTTTGAATCCTTCACTCTATACTACAACTTTAACTTTTTATGGACCGGTAGGTGACTCAACAGCATGGAAGATAAAAGCATATCCAGACGCTAATTTCGGTAACGGTGGTGGTTATGAAACCGGATCAAATAGATGGTACTACTTTGTTGCCGATACTGTTAATATCAATAAACTTGCTCCTATAGTTCCGACACTTGTAATTTATTCCGGAAGTATAGCTTCTTCTGAGAACATTACATTTAATGTCTATATGGGGAATGCAGTAGATTATCATAATAAAGTGAAGATTGATCCAACAACAATTAACTTTGTAGGATTAAAGGGCGGTGTACCTCCAATCGGTAATTGGGGAGGAAACTGGACAGTATCAGATACAGTTGACGGTCCTACCTATGTAGATACAATTTCTACATTTAAAGTATTACACAAAGTTTCAGCAGATGTATGGTCAATTACTCAAAAATTCCCTGCTGGTACACCTGCGGGTTCATTTGAATTCAAATTTGGTTGTGACTATCCGGGTGTAGATACTGCTAATAGCGGAAGTACATACTTAGATAATGAGATGGGATTCGGTGTAAATCATGTATGGACACTTCAGATTCAACCCCCAAGTACGTCTACGGTATTAAATTATATTTTTGGGACTCAGGATTCTGTTGCTACTCTTCCTACAGGAATTAAAAAGGTTGATAACAATCTTCCAAAATCATTTACTTTAAGTCAGAACTATCCAAATCCGTTCAACCCGACTACAATAATTAAGTATAGTGTTCCTAAAGCTCAGGTTGTTACTATTAAAGTATATAATATGCTCGGACAGGAAGTTGCTACTCTTCTAAATAGCCAGCAAAATCCTGGAAACTATGAAATTAATTTCAATGCTAACAGATTAGCAAGCGGAATTTATTTCTATACTTTGAATACATCTAACTTTAGTTCAACAAAGAAGATGATTCTGTTGAAGTAATATATTTTTAGAATTGAAATTGTTTCCGAAGGAATGAGGAAGCATAGCAATTAATAAAATAATAAGCCCAATCCTGCGAAATATCGGGATTGGGCTTTTAATTTTTAAACTTTGGCAAGGTGAAATAAAAAATACTTCCTTTTTCGGGCTGGCTTTCTACTCCTACTTTACCACCGAGTTTTTCAATAATCCTCTTTACAATAGATAATCCTAACCCATCCCCTTGTGCACGCATTTTGTGATGTCGGGTAAAACTAGTAAACAAAGTTGATATTTGATCTGTTGTTAAACCATTTCCATTGTCTCTAACCCAATATCTAATAAACTCACCTGATTCATCAGCCCCGATACTTATTAATGGAGGATTTCCGCCATATTTAATAGCATTACTGATATAATTGCTCCAGACCTCTTCAATCCATGGCGGATAACTTCTGCAGGAAAGCCAATCCTTCGGTTCGGATATAACTGCTTTAGAGTTTAATATTTCATTGCTTAAGCGGTTCTTTACATTTGAAATAATTGATTCCATGTTTAATCGACTTAAAGTAATTTCTTCCATTTTGCGTACGCTGGCGAGCAGTAATAGTTCATTTACAATACTCGTCATTTTCATGGCACTCCAGGAAACAATCTGCAGCATTTCTTTAATTTCTTGAAAAGTCATTTCCTTTAAATCTTGATTAAGCTGCTGCGTTGCACCAAGAACCACATTTAAGGGATTCTTTAAATCGTGAGCGACCGTATGTGCAAAAGCATCTAATTCTTCATTGCTGGATTCTAACTCGGAAGTATATTTGCGGAGGGCTTTTTCTGCTTCTCTTTTTTCTTTATCGACTTCTTCTAATTCTGCTAATCTCTTATATAAACTATCAAGTTCAATAGTTAATTGTTCTGCTGAATTCATTTAGGCTGCCCCATGATTTAATATCATTTTTCTCATTTGATGACAATAAATAATGAATATATTTCTTCTGTGTCTAAAATAACTTGAAAATTCATTGTCTTTTGCGATAATTTAGATGAATTTTTATTTATATTTCTAAAATAATAAAAAGCTTATTAAAAATATTAAGGAGTTAAATGGAAGAAGAAAAGAAACGTGATCCAAGAATGCATTCCGCTGAGCATATTTTAAATCAGACTATGGTTAGGTTGTTCAACTGTGAGCGTTCTTTCAGCGCTCATATTGAAAAGAAAAAATCTAAATGCGATTATCATTTTGACAGAAATCTTACTGAAGAAGAATCAAAAGAAATTGAAATGCGCGTTAATAGTGTAATTAAATCAGATATGGTTGTAAAAGAAGAATATTTAGATAGAGCCGAAGCTGCTAAGTATTTTAAGCTTGAAAGATTGCCGGAAGACGTTGGCGATAAGATAAGAATTATTAAAATCGGGGATTATGATGCCTGCCCATGCAGCGGAATTCATGTTGTATCAACTAAAGAAATCGGAGAGTTTAAATTTATTTCTTCAAGTTATGAAAACGGGGTCATGAGATTGAGGTTTAAACTTAATTAGGTAGAATGAGTTATAAAAAAACTTCGACTTTACTTTTATTTTTTTATAGAGCAAAGCCGAAGTTTACAAGTATTGAAATATCAGATTAATTATTTATTAGTTGAGGATTCCTCTTCAATTTTGCCAGTTTTAAGCTCATTGCTTAACCTAGTTGCTTTATACAAATCTTTAATTGCTTCCAACATTCCGGCAGAATGAACTGCTACTGTTCTATTAGCTTCTGTCGTAAATATAAAGTTTCCGGGCAAACTCTCAATGTTACCGTCGAAAGCAAGACCTACTATTTGGGCTTTTTCGTTAATGATAGGGCTGCCGGAGTTGCCGCCGATTATATCATTCGTAGAAACAAAGTCCATCGGGGTTTCAAGCTTAAAATCTGCTGGAGGATTTTGCCATTCCTTCGGCAGCTCATAAGGGAATTTTTTATCAAAAGAATAATACCGATTATACAACCCATAGAACGTTGTAAATGGAGGTGCTATTGTTCCGTTATATGGATAACCCTTTACTATACCATCTGAAATTCTTAAAGTGAAAGTCGCATCAGGAGGAATAGATGTACCATAAACTTCAAATAAAGCTTTGCCTAACTCTTGTGAATAAGTTGTTTCGTCTGAAGTGACTGAGTTGACTTTCTTTTGAAGTTCGTCTCTTCTTGCTTTTGTATGAACAGTAAAATAAATAAAAGGATCCAAAGAATTTAAGATATTGCTAGAATCTTTCTTGATCGCTTCTTTAAGTTTTTCGGCACTTGTAAGCACTGAATTGTTCAGCATATAGTCAACTGCTTCATAACCACTTCTTCCTGCTGTCATTTCCTGAACGGTTTCATCACCTGCTCCGAGATATTTAATCATTCTATTGATTTGGCATTTCAAGAGTTCTCTATCCATATCTTTATCAAATTTAGCAGGGATAATATCACTTATTGTGGAGTCAAGCTCAGCGCCTTTATATTGAGAACTCCTTTTATCTTCTGGTAGTTTCAATTCATTGGCTAGTTTAACAACTTCCTCGGCAATAATGAAATATTTTGAACTTAGAAAGGGATTTATAGATAAAGCAAAATATTGTCCTGAAATGTTTTTTAATTCATTTTCAGATGAAGAAATTTTATCCCACAAATTTCCGTATTTTTCATTTAAAGATGGGTTTGAGTGAACTGCTTCTTTAAACTTATTCTCGAAGTCTATTTTCTTCTGCATTAAAATTGGATTACGAAGTCCTTTTAGTTCTCCTTCATAGGCTTTCTGAGAGTTTGAAAGACCAAACAATCTGTTTTGGAGTTCAGCTTTTCTTTCCGGATGTTCTTCAATAACTTTTGAATAAACACCGACCAATTCATTTAATAAGTCAAATGTTCTGGGATATTGATAATCTCTCATATATTCTAACTGTGAAACAGTCTTAAGACGATCGGTATGTCCGGGATTTCCGACAACAAATACAGGTTCGCCCGGTTGAGCGCCTTCCGGACTCCAATGGAAATAATGCTTAGTCTTTAATGGTTTGCCGTCTTCATAAACTCTAAAGAAATTGCAGTCCAGGTCATATCTAGGATAGGTGAAGTTATCATTATCACCGCCAAAATAACCGAGTGATGCTTCAGGAGAAAATACCAAACGAACATCGGTATATCTTTTATATCCGTATAAGGAGTATTTACCTCCGTTAAATAATTTTACTACCTGCATTCTTAATTTAGTTGAGTCGCCTTCACTTTTTTCAATCTCACTGATGGCTTTCTTTTCATTTGCAATTTTCTCTTCGGGAGTTTTTCCGGCATCTATAGCTGACTGAATTTGAGGGGTAATATCTTTTATCATTACTAATTGATCTACGTATAATCCTGGTACCGGTCTTTCATCTGTTAATTTCTTAGCATAGAAACCGTTATCAAAAAGGTCTTCTCCCTTTTGAGTAACTTCAGCAACACTTTCTCTACCGCAATGATGATTAGTCATCACCAAACCATCGGCTGATACAAATGAAGCAGAACAATAGTTAGCAAATCTTAATGCTGACATACGGACATTATTAAGCCATTCATCAGTAGCATTAAATTTGTATTCATCTTCGAAATATTTTTTTGGAGGGTAATCGAATGTCCACATTTTACCGGTATCAAATTTACCGGCTTTCACAGTATCAAGATTGAGCCAGCTATCATTTCCTTGGGCAGAATAATTTTGTTTCTGCATTTGTCCGGTTGAGGAACATCCTGCTATAAAAATGAATAAAGCAACCGTAAAGAAATTTAACAAAGTAGTTTTGTTTGTTTGTTTCATCTGTCACCTATGATATTTTTGTTATTGATTGTTTTGCTGAAGGGCGTAAAATAATTTCAAACCTCATATAGAGCAATTAAACCGTCAAAAAATAAAACCGTTTATCACTTTTAAACTAATAAATCCGGCAAGAAATCAGCTAAAGTACTAAATTATAAAATAATTATTAGAAAAAATCCAAATTGTATTGTACCTTAAGGACTTACATATAAGAGTCAGATTGATATAAAGGTTCGATTTCCCATTCGTCTTCGATTGTTCCAATACAATGAGAGCATTTCGGAACACTGAATACCACTTTCTCTTCATTTGGATTAGCTCGAACAAAATTTAGTATAGTTTTGCAACTAGAGCATTGAATTATATGCGAGGTAGTGGTTTTTGCACTGCAATCAGGGCATATAAATCCTAACTCACCGGGTGTTTCTTCAGGATGTACCAAGAAGATTGAGTTGCATTTTGAATTGTTGCATTTAGCGAAGTGCCATTTCACTGTATAATTAGTTCCGATAACTTTCTCCCAAAAAAAATTCGATGTAAACATAAATAGTTATAATAAGAAAGTCCATTGAAAAATAATTCTCTTTATTTTTACGGTCAGTTGGATAAAGGTACAAATTTTTTAATTTTGATATTTCAATATTAGACATTTAGTAATTATTATAAAATGGAAGAATTATTATACGATTATTTTTGGAATTTGATATTTAATAAACTTAACGGAGTTATTCTATGGAAAATATAAATTGTTTTAAAGCATACGATATCAGAGGTAAAGTACCGAATGAATTAAATGCAGAATTAGCATACAAAATAGGTATTGCATATTCAAAATTGTTAAACGCAAAGAAAATAGTTGTCGGTCATGATGTCAGAAAGTCATCAGAAGAAATTTCCGACTCTTTAATAAAAGGATTCAATGATAACGGAGTAGATGTAATCGATATAGGTCTTTGCGGAACAGAAATGATTTACTTTGCAACTCCTTTCTTTAATGCAGACGGCGGCATAATGATTACCGCAAGTCATAATCCTCCGGAGTATAACGGGATGAAGTTTGTCAAAAAAGGTTCGGTTCCTGTGGGATATGATTCCGGTCTGCAGGACATTGAGCAAATGATTTTGAAAAATGATCTTTCAATTTCCTCATCCCGAAAGGGAACTATACAAAATAAAGATATCATGGAACAATTCATTGATAATCTTAAAAAGTTTTATAATCCTAAAAAGATTAACCCTTTTAAGGTAGTTGTAAATGCAGGAAACGGCTGCGCAGGATTAGCGTTAAATGCAATTGAAGAATATTTGCCGATTAAAATGATAAAGGTTTTTACCGAGCCAGATTCTAATTTTCCCAACGGTGTACCTAATCCGCTTCTACCTGAAAATAGAAAAGCAACAATTGATGCAGTCCTTTCTAATAAAGCAGATTTAGGAGTAGCCTGGGACGGAGATTATGACAGATGTTTCTTTTTTGACGAAAAGGGTAATTTTATAGAAGGTTACTATATTGTCGGATTATTGGCAAAATCAATCCTTAAAAATAATCCGGGAGAGAAAATAGTACATGATCCTCGCTTGGTTTGGAATACAGTCGAAGTCGTTGAAAAACATGGCGGAATTCCGGTGCTATCAAAAAGCGGACATGCTTTTATTAAACAAAAAATGCGCGAAGTGAATGCTGTTTATGGCGGAGAAATGTCAGCACATCATTATTTTAGAGATAATGCTTATTCTGATAGCGGAATGATTCCTTTTTTGCTTACTCTTCAACTTTTATCTGAGGAAAAGAAACCCCTTTCAAAATTGGTAGAAGAGATGATTCACGATTATCCCTGCTCAGGAGAAATAAATTCGACAATTTCTGATCCTGCAAAAAAAATCAAAGAAATTGAAAAAAAATATTCTAATGGAAAAATTGACCATCTTGACGGAGTTAGTGTTGAATATGACGACTGGAGGTTTAATCTAAGAATTTCAAACACTGAACCTATTATTAGATTGAATGTGGAAAGCAGGCATGATATAAAACTTATGGAGCGTAAAACAGAAGAATTATTAGACATTATTAGAAAATAATTGGGGTTTTAGTGCTAAATAACAACACTATGAAAATCAAATTTCTAATTGCCGAATGATCCCTTTATCACTTAAAGATGCAGCATTGCCTTAATTGATTGTTTCTTTAAGGCAAATGAATTAATTTTCAATATTATTTTAATCGGGATACACTCGGCATCTGCTATTTAGAGGCTTATTTATAATTATTTAATAGATAATCTGCACAAAATTGTTCTGCCGGAGAATATTGGATTAAAATTGCTTTAATTGAAATAAGAAAGAGGCATTTTAATGGATAACGAGAAATCAAAAGAACAAGAATTTATAGACATTGAAACAAGAGAATGGTTATATTCTCTTGATTATGTATTAGAACATGGCGGACCGCAAAGGGTAATCGACATACTTCAACAATTGCAAATTAGGGCGCACAAATCCGGAGTACCAATTCCATTTTCTGCAAATACTCCATATATTAACACAATCACCCATGACCAGCAGCCGCCTTTCCCCGGTGACAGAGAAATTGAACGCAGAATAAAGAGTCTTATTCGCTGGAATGCAATGGCTATGGTAGTAAAAGCTAATAAGTTAGAGCATGGCATTGGCGGACATATATCGACTTATGCATCAGCAGCTACCTTGTATGAGATCGGATTTAATCATTTCTTCCGCGGTAAAGGAGAAGATTATGACGGAGACCAGATATTCTTTCAAGGGCATGCTTCACCCGGAATATACGCAAGAGCTTTTCTTGAAGGCAGGGTTACTAAAGAACAATTAGAGAATTTTAGAAGAGATCTAAAACCGGGCGGAGGACTTACATCCTATCCACATCCCTGGTTAATGCCTACCTTTTGGGAATTTCCAACAGTTTCTATGGGACTCGGTCCCATAATGTCTATATATCAAGCAAGATTTAACCGTTATTTAGAAGATCGTGGTCTAAGAAAACCATACGGAGGGAAAGTCTGGGCATTTTTAGGTGACGGTGAAACAGACGAACCTGAAACTCTTGGCGCAATTACTTTAGCTTCAAGAGAAAAATTAGATAATCTGATTTTTGTTATTAACTGTAATCTTCAGCGTTTAGATGGTCCTGTTAGAGGCAACGGAAAGATCATTCAAGAACTTGAAGCAAGTTTTCGAGGAGCCGGATGGAACGTTATTAAAGTAGTTTGGGGTAGTGATTGGGATCCAATTTTAGCTAAGGATACAGACGGAAAACTAGTCAAAAGATTAGGAGAAATCGTTGACGGTCAGTATCAAAAGTATTCAGTTGAAACCGGTCAGTATATTCGTCAACATCTTTGCAACGGGGATCCGGATTTGTTTAAAATGCTGGAGCATCTATCGGACGAACAATTAAGAATTATGAAACGCGGAGGTCATGACCCGGAAAAAGTTTATACTGCTTATAAAGCCGCTGTAGAACATAAAGGATCTCCAACTGTAATCCTCGCAAAAACAATTAAGGGTTATGGACTCGGGGAAAGCGGTGAAGGGAAAAATATAACACATCAGCAAAAAAAATTAAATGAAGACGAACTTGCGGAATTTAGAACCCGTTTTGGCATACCTATTTCGGATGAAGAG
>JAJYOQ010000236.1 GCA_021796135.1 Bacteroidota bacterium | reverse complement strand
AGCAGAATCGCTGTTTTCGTCCCACCTTCTGCAGAAATATATAGAGTTATAAATTCTTCCGATTTTATAATTGCGGGAAAATGCTAATGCTGCGGCATAATCTTCACCATAGCTTACGTTAGGGATTTTTATTTCCCTTAAAACGGGTGTATAATATGCGCGGGGAGCGCCAAGTCCGTTGATTCTTAATGCATTATTACTCCCATTGTCGGCAGTCCATTCACTATGATCAATTTTCCCGGGAGGTAGTTCATTTAAATTAAAGTCAGTCAAAGTATAACTGCCTATAACCATCGCACATTTTTCTTTGTGAAACGTATCGACAATACTTTGGAGAGTATTGCTATCCTGATAAATATCGTCACTATCAAGCTGAATTGAAAACTTTCCGCAATCATCACTGTTTACTGCTTCATTCCAGCATCCGCCGATACCTAAATCTTTTCGAAAAGGAATAATATGGAATATTCTTTCATCAAGATCAACGAAGCTTTTAATTATTTCTGTTGTTCCGTCCGTAGAATAATTATCAACAACAAAAAGATTAAACTTAAAATTAGTTTTTTGATTTAATACTGATTTAATCGCATCCCCTATAGTTTTAGCCCGGTTTTTTACCGGAATTATTACAGAAGCTTCATAGACAAATTTTTCGTCAAATGATATTTGATCAAATTCAGGGGCTAAATAAGCACCGATGTTTTTTAGATGTTCGGTGGCTGCGATTTCCATTTCAATCTGAACTTCCCTGTTTTTCGGATTAACATAATCAAAAAGTTTTTCACCGCTTTTTCTTTGATCAGTTGCAATAGTAGAATATAAAAATTCCGGGATTCTAAATATTCTGCTGCTTCTTGATAAAGAAAGGCGTAAATCAAATAGTCCGGCAAATTTATATTTATTATTCTCTCCATAATTTTTAATTTTATTCTTATTTATGAAAAGCAATGGTCCGAAATCAAAATCATCTCTTATACTGCCCAATTGATAATCAATCACGCTGTGAGACTTTTTTTCTTCGCCGTGTATTTCCGTATAATCCGAATAAATAAGACCGGAATCAGTATTTTCAGCTAGGTAAACAAAGCGTTCAAGCGCATACTGTCCCAGCTCAATTAAAGTATCCTGAGTTAAAAAAAGAAAATAATCAGTTTTTGTTTTTTCGATAATATTAATAAGAGTTTTAGAACTAAAGAGGTTATCTATTTGTAGAATTTCAGCGCCTTTAATTTTGGTTTTACAATCAGAATTAGCCAATAAAAATATTTCATTTACCAGTTCATTTTCAGAAAGTTCACGGACAAAATGGGTAGTAAAATCATTATCATTAAATGGAATAAATGCTGTTATTTTTTTATGCATAAAATTATTCACTTAAATTAGTTTAATAAATTTTTTTAAGGTTTGATCCTTTAAAATAATGAAGAAGTATCTCTTCATACTTATATCCATTCTCAGCCATTACTGCAGCGCCAATTTGACAAAGCCCGACACCATGTCCCCATCCGGCGCCATAGATTAAGAATTTTTGAGGAATATTTGCTTTAATTTCCGATTTCTCAATTATAATTGCTGAGCTATAAAGATGGCTTTCTGAAAGAAAACGTCTTATTTCAAGTTCTTTGCCAATTATCAAAGTTTTTTTGGAGCCGATAATTTTCAGCTTAATAAGTCTGGCGGAAGCGCCTCTTTCAATCGGAACAAGATCCAAAATATCCCCAAAATCAATTCCGCTTTTTTTCTTAATTAATTCGGAAATTTCATTTTGCCTATAAATTATTTTCCAGCGGTAAAAATCCGTTGTTTCCTGATCATAATCCAGAAGAATTTGAGAAAGGACTTTTTTATCCTTAGAATTACAAAAAGCAGGCGGGTTGCCTTTAATCCATTTCTCAGCGTTGGATTCAATAGAAAAATCCAGGTTAAAATTATCGTGTATAGAACTATAATCGATTATTGATGAAAGATAATCATGCTTAACAGGTTCCCATACATTTTCAAAAGATTCTGAAATACCGCCGCAGGATTTAGAAAAACGTGCATCGCAAATCTTTCCGTTACTTTCTAAAATAATGCCTGATGTATCATTGACTGCTTTTCGGACAACCTCAGTAGTTATTTTGGTAATTCCCTGATATCGCTGGCAATGATCATCAGCGCAAACATCAAAGTATTGATGATCCTCCTTATCATACCATTTAATAATTTCATTTTGAGTAGATTCACGGGGATAGATATTTTTGTTTTCATCGGACTTTTCCATTTGTGCAAGCAGCCAGCTTCTTGTAACAATTGTGTGGGCTTTAAGAAGATCGATTGAACTTCTTGCACTCATTTCAGATGAATTAACACTTTCAAGATAATCTTCAACCGATAATATATTGATTACTATTAAGCTTTGTTTATCTTTAATAATTTTTAGCGAACCCTTAAACTTTTCATCTTCTTTACGCTCCCAATGGAATTTAATGCCGATAGTAACTTCTTTTAATATAAAAGAATTTTCCGAATTGCCGGGTTTAAAGATTATCTCTTTAGAGCTTTCAAATTTTGCATTTTCACTATGGCAATAAATAATGTCATCCTTTAATTCCGCAATAAATGGACCGCTAATAGCTTGCTGACTGCCATCAATAAAAAATTCTCCTTCAAAAATAATAGATATTTTTTCGCCGGACATTATTCCTACGCTGATCAAAGGTTCCTTTTTATTTAACATATTCAACATCCATGTGATAGTCCCATTTATCAAAATATAAGTTACCGCCCCGCCACTCAACTTCTCCTCTTTGAAAGTCATTTGTTTCACTGCGTGGATAAATTTTATCCGGGAATAGCGGCTGCCCGTAATCGCTGTTTACAATTAATCTATAAGAATCTATACCTCCGATATAATAATACTTAACTAAGGGGTTTTGTGAATCCTGAATCCCGAAATTTTGATCAAGAGGAACCCAACCGTAACCATTAAGATAAATTTCGCACCAATCATGCAGATTGACAAGACCGGGATGCATCATCCAGCCGCTCTGCCATCTGCAGGGAATGCCGTTATAACGGGCTATAGTCATAAATGTTAACGTCATAATTCCGCAGTCGCCGTGCCTATTATTAATACAGTATGAGGAAATATCATTTATAGTAGAATATTCTCTGGCACTTGCCCAAGGAATATTTTTGTTTATCCATGTATAGATTTTTTTGATTTTCTCCCAGGGATTTGTTTCACCGCCAATAATTTTTTCAGATAACTTTTTTATTTGATTAGTAAACACAATGTGCGGAGGTCTTTCTGAAGTAAATTTTTTATATAATTCAGATGTAGTATCATAAGGTTTTATTTTATGCGGATCGATATTATGAAATTCAGAATAAGATTTATACTCCAATTGCATTTGAAATACTGTCGGTTTACCGTTATGGGCAGTCTTTTCAAGATATAAAGTTCTTTGAGGATGCGAATTATCTGAAATTATAAACTCTTTAGAGTTTACCGAAATTAATTTTACATCGGTTTGCCTTGCAAAATCTTCACGCGGATACGGCAGCCAGCAGCGGATAATTTCACCGTCCGGCACAGCATTAGAATCAACTGTCAAAGTATAAGTTATCTTCATCTTAACAGGATTCACTAAATCTTTTCCGCTATCTAAACTTTCTTTGACGGATTTTGGCAAATGAGTCTTCAGGAATTGGCTTAACGGATCTGCCTGGATTCCGTCTATCTTTTCTTTTTGATTTTTTGCTGCGGCATTTATCCTGAATAAGTTCGGAACGGCATTATGGAAAAACATTTTTTTACCGTCAATCATTTTCACTTCAAGTGATTTATCCTTTTCCCATCCTAATAGCATCTTATTATCTAATTTAGGGAAGTATTTAAGGAGCTCACTTTTTACTTCTTTTTCAGTTTTATTAAAGTCTAAACGTATTCTGTTCATCTTATCTAACTGGAAGTTAAGGTCATAAGACTCAAGCGGATTTAATGATTTAGAAGAGAGAATATTCTTAATCATTTGCTCTGCTTTGGTAAAATTACCCCCGGATATTTGCTTATTAATTTCAGGGTACTTTGTTTGGGCATTCAATATTATACCTAAAGTTAAAAAAATTATAAAGTAAAGTTTTTTCATTATGTATTTTAATAATTATTTACGGATTAATTATAGTAAATATACAAATGAGTTTATTAAAGTCGAATATTAAAATTTAAATATTATTATTTGTTAACTTCATCTTAAATTTAAGATACATTTTAGTAATCTTGAACGCACATTCTAATTTTGGTATATTTTAGGTTTGAATTTAAAGTGTTTTTAAGGAGAAATAATTGACCGAAATAAAAGAGTTAGAAGTTAAAAGCCAGCACGAAGAGTCTATAGTCGATAATATGCCTGAAATTTTGCCTATTTTACCTTTACGGGATGTAGTGATATTCCCGTATATGATTTATCCTGTACTTGTAGGACGTGAACAATCAATAAAAGCTGCTAATTACGCATTAGATAATACTAAATACATTTTCCTATCTACGCAACGCAAACCTAATATTGAAGATCCCAAAAAAGATGATATATACAGAGAAGGGACTATTGCAAAAATTGTACAAATATTGAAATTGCCAAACGGATTAATGAAAATTCTTGTTGACGGTTTACTGCAGGGGAAAATCCTGGAATTTACGGATAGAAAAGAATTCTTTGAAGGAAAAATACAAGTCATTGTACCTCAAGTTGAGAATGACCATGAGATGAATGCTATGATCAGACAAATGTCTCAGCTTTTTAAAGATTACGTAAAGATCAGCAGAAACATTCCGAATGAAGCTATTGGGGCATACGAAAATATTGACGAACCGGATAGAAAACTTTTTTATGTAGCGGCAAATATTAACCAGTCAATTGAAGTAAAGCAATCTATCTTGGAAAAAGTTGTTATTAAGGAACAGTTCCTGGAAGTTATAAAAATACTTAACTCCGAAATTGATATACTTAAAATTGAAAAAGAAATTGATAATAAAGTTCAGGAAAATATTGCAAAGACCCAGCGTAAATTTATAATACAGGAACAGATAAAGATTCTTCAGGATGAATTAGGAGAAGACGACGATGCAAATCCGGAGTTTACAAAAATTCGTGATCAAATTAAAAAAGCAAAAATGACTAAAGAAGCTGAAGAAAAAGCTCTTGAGGAATTAAATAAGCTTAAGAAAACCCCTTCTATGTCTCCCGAATCGACTGTTATCAGGAATTATTTAGATTGGCTTCTTGATGTTCCGTGGAATAAAAGGACAAAGGACAATCTTAAAATTAATCACGTACAAAAGATTTTAGATCAAGATCATTTTGGCTTAGAAAAACCCAAGGAAAGAATTATAGAGCATATCGCTGTTTTAAATCTCGTAAAGCAAATGCGAGGTCAGATACTCTGTTTTGTGGGACCTCCGGGAGTAGGCAAAACTTCATTAGGGAAATCCATCGCAAGAGCGCTTGGAAGAAATTTTGTCCGCATAAGTTTAGGAGGAGTTCGGGACGAAGCTGAAATTAGAGGACATAGAAGAACTTATATCGGTTCAATGCCCGGTAAAATTATCCAGTCTATGAAAAAAGCAGGGACAATGAATCCGGTTATTTTAATGGATGAAATTGATAAAATGAGTATGGACTTTAGAGGCGACCCTTCCTCTGCTATGCTCGAAGTCTTGGATCCTGAGCAAAATAATTCATTCAATGACCACTATCTTGAAGTGGATTATGATCTTTCACAGGTAATGTTTATTACTACAGCTAATGTAAGATATAACATTCCGGCACCGCTGCAGGACAGAATGGAAATCATTGAACTTCCGGGTTACCTGGAATATGATAAAATTGAAATTGCTAAGCGTCATATTATTGCAAAGCAGCTTAAAAATCACGGTTTAGAAAATAAGAACATAAAGATTACAGATCTTGCAATAAAAAAGATAATATCGGAATATACACGTGAAGCAGGAGTTAGGAATCTGGAACGCGAATTAGCTTCAGTCTGCAGAAAACTAGCAAAAGACATTGTTGTCAAAGAATCTTCAAACGGTCAATCTTTTGATAAAAGCCGCTATATTGTAGACGAGAAAAAAGTTGAAGAATACTTAAAAACCCCTCGCTTTAGAATGCATAAGCATAATCTAGAAAGTCAAATAGGTAGTGTAACAGGATTGGCATGGACAAGTGTCGGCGGAGAAATACTCACAATTGATGTCACAATAATGAACGGCTCCGAAAAATTAATTCTAACCGGTCAGCTCGGTGATGTTATGAAAGAATCTGCACAGGCAGCACTTAGCTGTATACGGTCTAAAGCAAAGCAATTCGGTTTAGATCCTGACTTTTTTAAAGGAAAAGAAATTCATATTCATCTTCCTGAAGGAGCAATCCCAAAAGACGGACCGTCAGCAGGAATAACTATGGCAATGGCTATATTATCAGCTGTCAGCGGTAACCCTGCTGAGAATAGTGTTGCTATGACAGGTGAAATTACATTATAAAAAAAAAATATTTT
>JAJYOQ010000235.1 GCA_021796135.1 Bacteroidota bacterium | reverse complement strand
TACTGGAAAATTATTCATTATCATAAATTGACTTAAAAAATATAAATGAGGTGTCATATATCATTATATTCCTTAAGTGATTTAGATTTTAAAACCTGGTTTCTCTTCATGTATATTCCAAAATTTAAATACCTTTCGTATGGGCAAAATTTAATTACCCATAATATACGTTAGCACGGTATTCCCTATATTCATTTTCGAATTAAATTACTAATTGTTTAGTTTGAGTACCATTAATTAAACTGATAACAATAAAAATTTCATAGATTATGCAATATTTACCTAAAAATCAGATTATAATATTCTTCTATTTTTATAACCTCTTCATCTTTTAATTCTTCAAATTCTTTCTCTCTTTTTCTTTTGGAGAGGGTTCCATTGTTCTGTTCTAAAAACCGGATGAGTAAAGCTACCATATTATCGGGCATTTGGAAATAATCGTCTAGCCAGGTTTTCATAGCATCGTAATTTTGCAAATAAGTCACTTCATCTGGGATTATTTTATTTATTGTGTAATCCACACATTCAAATAAAAATTCTGCCTGAACTGTTGCATCAAAATAGCGGTAATAATCTATTGTTTCATTTAATACTTCGACATTATTGCTATCTGTTTTTCTCCACTTTATAAAATCAAGTAGAAGATGCGAATAATTTTCCAGTACCTTTCTGTAATCATCAATTTTATCCAGAATTGCGGCTGACACGGGGAATATTATTCCCTGCGGAGTAAATTTCATAGCAGACAATAAATGATGAATTAAGTAACGATGAATTCTTCCATTTCCATCTTCAAACGGATGAATAAAAACAAATCCGAAAGCTATAAGTGCAGCCGCAAGAACAGGATGAAACTGATTTACTTCCATTAGGTTGGCAGTTTGTAGCAACCCTGCCATCAGAATTTCTAAATCCTGCCATCGTGCTGAAATATGTTCCGGTATCGGTTCTCCAGTAATCCGGTCATGTTCTCCTACAAATCCACCTTGAGTACGATATCCCATATTAACAAACCGGCTTTCGATTACAACTTGTTGTAACCTTAAAAGTTCTTCTTTACTTAATGATTTACCGCCGGCTTGTCCAATAGCTCTTCCCCAGCGGACTGCTCTGGTTTGTCCTGGATTTTCATTCTCGATTTTAAAGGAAGCTTTTGAATCCTTTAATAATAAAAATGATGAAGTACGGAGTAAAATGTCCTTATGAATTCCACTAATAAGTTTATTTGTTTTTTGAGCCAAATCTTCCTTAATAAAATTCTCTAGCTTTTCTGTCTTGCGGATTAACGGACAAAAGTCGATTGTTCCTGGTAAATTATTTTTTATTCTATGCCGGTTTGAATTTACGCTTACAGAACTTGCATATTGAAGCTTCTCGTCAACTAATGATTTATAGTTTCCCTCTTTTAAATCTGTAACATACAATTTTCTTTGCATTAACCATTCATATAGGAACCAAATTTTTCTAGTGTATTGACTTTGGGATCCCGCATTTATCCATTGTTCTATTTCTTTGGGTTTAATTTTCTCAAATAATTTTTTAAAAAATAAAAGATTGATTCCTTCATATTTTAATGCAAAGACCAAATGATCGTATAAAGTTTCTTTGGGCTGATATTTGGGTGTGAAAACATGCCAATCGTCTTTTGAATAACGTTTATGCTTCTCGCTAATCATTGCTAATTGTTTAGGAAAAGGCATATCGAGTTTCAAAAAATCAATTATTGCCCCATATCCAACTAATTGTCCTGATTCTGGAGCTATTCTTTCATGAAAAACGATTATATTTTGTGAAATATGCTTATTATTCATCCTATTCTCTGAAAAATACTTAAGCTAATATATATGAAAAACTATTAATAATCATGAAAAATACTTATAAAAATGATATTTTTGTGAAAATCACTTAGAAAATGAAAACATCGGGGAGAAAATTCCCTCAACATTGAGTATTTTTCAAAGGTTCATTAAGCCTTTCATATTTTCTTTAAGTCGGTCTCCTGAACTTCTGTAGCTCATTTTCATCGCCTCCATGCTTATCTGATTATAATAACGATCTGTTGTATTTCCATGTTCATGGCCGAACGGGGCAGTTCAGGTAAAGAAGAGCTTATTTCTGTTCCAGTATTACTTTCTCCCTGAATGCCCGAGAAACTTAATCAACTTTACTTTGATGATGAAGATATCAATTATTTTGTTTTACTAGCGAGCCCTTTCAGAGGGTATATTGAAGGAGCTAAAGATAATATTGATATGATAATCCCACTCATTAACAATATTCAGAAGCATGTGCCGGAACAAAGTCTATTAAAAGGAAGAGGCCCTGCTTTTTTTACAAATTATGAATTGCTAAAAGAGCTATTGGGTTTAATTGAGAAATACAACCCTTTACAAAAAATATTAAACTTTAATGAAGACATTCTGGGAGTCTATCAATATATACTTCCCCGAAAAGACCCTTATTTCTCGGGTTTTATTCCAGATGATCCATTTAGTGGCAAAATTACTCTTTATTGAGGAGTTATTGGACTAGTTGCTTCCATGCTTGGAGTCGAAATTGAACACCTAACAGCTGTAGTCCTTGCCCATGAATTAGCGCATGCCGATACTCATATAGATAAGGATATTAACGTATCAAGATGGAGCAGCCTAGGATTCGCACAGTCGGACACCGAACTCAAAGAAGGTTTAGCCCAATATTATACCCTTCAAATATTAAAAAAAATTGAATCCCAGGATAACTCAATAAAAACATATAGGTTATTACTGAAAAATCAGCCTGCCCCTTATCATAAACATGAAGAATTTAAGGATTTCACACCTGAAGAAATTCGATTAGCTTTAATCAGAATTAGGAATGATACTAATGGAATTGGTGAATGTACTACTTTTATCAAATATTTAAAAAAGTCCCATTTGATTCTAAAGTCATAATTCCCAACATCTACTCAATTCTTTGAAAATTTAAAAGATCACACTGAACCGACTGAATTGTTCTAATATTATAAAAAAATTAAATTTTCTCTTTCGCAAATGATTGCAAAATGTTAATATGGTAAAGTAAATATTATAAAGACTGTTGTTAGTACCAGGCTATACCCAAGGCTATTTTATCATTACTGTTCTTATCTACTCCACATAAACTCGGATACATCCTAGCATTTCTTTTATCAATGTGGTATTTTGTAAAAAAAATTGAATCTTGATTTTGTTGCATCTGTTCGAATAAATTTTTCTTTAAAGCCAAGGCCTCTAAAGGAGTCATGTTATCTTTAAGTAATACAAAAGATTTAAAACCCTGAATATTAATAAGATTACTTTTGGCTACAGCGAAATTTTTACTTGTAGTAATGAAATAATGATGCACATTAGTATTTTCAATTATTACTTGAATTTTTTTTAAAATTTCTTGCATTTAAATAACCCAAAATATTTATAAATAATTAATAGAAAATCTTTTAAATCCGATTAAAATTTCCAAGAATATGTCTAATATGGAAAATTAAAATACCCTAATTCGGGTTTATCCAGTCCTCCTATCAATAATGCTCTATCTAACAACATATTAGATTCTTCACAACAGGTCTCGGGTAATAATGCACAATTATGGCATGCAGCGAGATTGCAGGAGTTTGGACCCTGCCCGTTTGTGTCAATACAAATTGGGTCGCTAGAACACCATCTTGCATTCTCAATCGCATTATATACTATTTTTTCAAGGTTACCAGGTCTTCCTTGGCGGACCAGCCCTCCTAAGGATCCTTCTGAATCACCAGAAGCAGTATAAATTAATACTCCATTCATTATATCATCTGGAAAATCAAGGTTACAATAAATCCGTTCACGTAATGCTGAACTACCATAACCACATTCATAACTAAACTGATTTATAACAAGATGAGCAAATGTATGAATAAGAATGAATTGTGGAGTTACATTTCTTTTTAACTGACCTCTATTTTCTCTGCTATGATTTAGATTACCTTCCAAAATTTTTGCTCGCTCTACAACCACTTTCAGTTTTATCCATTCTTTCAATTTATTGTAATTGAATTCAAAGAATACACCCTCGCCTCTTACGACAATAGCTGGTAACCAATTTATACTACTTCCAAGTTTTATAAAATTTTTCTTTGTTTCTATATTTTTTCCATCATCCGGAAGCCATCTCGAAAAACCAACAAAAGCTCGAGTTTCTCTAAGTTTATGTAGGAGTCCAATACTTGCAAAATTCTTAAGAATCATTTCATTTATGGTTGGATCATCATAATTAGTTACCTTCTCCTTTGTAACAAAAAAATCTTGGTTTTCTCCGCCTGCTTCAGACAAAATGGCATTATACTCCATTTTTCGGTATTTTTCTTCTGAATCATCAATAATAGTATCGTCAACTCCCTTTACATGCTTATTAGCAGCTTCCAACAATTTATCTGTGTAATATTCCATCTTTTCGGCCGTAAAATACCTTCCTACTACAAATTCAAATCTCATTCGTTGAAACTTTCCATCTTCTGTCCCTTGAGAAAGAAACATCCAGTTTTTATCTAAAATTTCGACCAGTTTTCTATCTATTGAATTTTCCCATTGTGGCAGATATATAGAACTTCTAATTTGCGAAAAATATACGTTTGAAGCGCCTTTTTGTGCGACAATTAAATGTTGTCCGCAATGATGCACATTATTTCTCTCAGATTCTTCTCCTAACCAAGGCCTGTCTCCGGTGCATATGACCCCAATTTTTGTAAGTGAATCATCATTAAATGCACCAGCCATTGTTTTATTAGCACCACAACTGCAAGTAATTTCAATACCAGATAACGAACCTGAACTCCTACCTGCCCTTAAACGTAAATTGTGGTTAATGTCAGGCGGAGTTGAGCCGTGAACCCATTCTATAAACGGGAAATCTTGGATATGCCCCATTGGACAAATGGCAATAAACCTTACTGGTATTAATTTTTGCCGTTTGGTTGAGGCTATTTCAGTACATGATCTTCCTGAATTAAATGGAACACCGGTACATGTAGGTTTCTGTGGATGATAAATCGAAATCTTTTCCATATGTCCACACCTAGTACAATAGTGCCATCGGGGAAATCTAATAAATGGTATTTTCAATGATGGGTTTGTCACACCTAATCCAGGGTCTCTAAAATCTGGAGGCAGTCTAAAGTCTCTTACACCTAATCGATTAGCAAGGCGGGGTTCCTGAACAATAAATTCTTCAATTTCAGTAAGTGTCCGAAATCGGTCTTGCCATAGATCTAACCCAGCTACCATTAAAGATTCATCTTTAGGGAAATTGATCATCTGACCGACTCCCCATGGTGAAATAAGTTGTGATCGTCGTATTGGCTTTTTTGCTGGCATATAATTAATCGTCAATGTTTATATAATTAGTGATTACCATTGCATCGCAAGTAGAATCCACATTTCGCATCGATGTAGGAGTTGACCAGGCTCTGGCTTTAATATCCTCAGGTGGATTTGTGCCAGCTGGATACATTAATGGAATATTTGTGATTTGCCCAAATGAACCATATGCCAATGGTAGTTCGTTTTTCCAAAAATCAAGTTTTTCTTCAATTAGTTTAAAGGTCTTTTCATATTCAGCTTCATCTATTAAGAGAACTCTATTATATATTATTTGTTTAACTTTTTCAATTATTTCTTCAGAGGGAAAAGGACGGGGTTGAAATCTATTCAATTCTGAATAAATTCTTATCAATCCTACTAAAATTGCATGTAAAGCTCTTTCTCTGGCTGGAGCAGAAAATGGTGTAACACTAGTTGGTTCAACTTTACTATAAATTTTCGAATGGTATTCCTGAAAATGTTCAAAGTGAGAACGATCTCGTGGTTTGGAACAATTATAAATTGTAAACACTAATCCGGGACCTTTTTTTGAACGACCCACACGGCTGGTTGCTTGAATGTATTCGGCCGTTGTTTTTGGTTGGCCCACAACCGTCATTAATCCTAGTCTCTGAATATCAACTCCCACAGAAATCATATTTGTAGCCAGACAAATATCCACTGGGTATTCTGAGATATTGCCTGTCCATGATTTCGAAAGTTGCTCAAGATACTCTGGTATATCACTACTATTCATTCGGCTGGTTAATTCAATATCTCTATTGATAAATCTCCTTTCTTCACCTTTGATTCCTTTTCGAATCCAGATTGAATTCATATATTCCCTGATGTCGGCACGAATAAGAGTGGCTGCATGCCCTAATTCACGTATACTATTAAAGTAGTTCACCACAGTCCAATATGGGTCTCTTAATTTTTCATCTTGCACAGGTATCGATTTTATTGATTGTAATAAAGCAGATAATACCCTGACTTGTGCTGTCGCATGTGATGGCAAAGCTGATGCAAATATTCCCGCATACAATCTGCCGATTCCATTTTTATCTTCAAATGCAAAAAAAGTATCACCTGCATTTAAACATTGTGCCGGAAAAATATTTACATTTTGACTTCCTCTCCCATAAAGTGAGTTAATTTGCTCCTTAGCTCTGGTTATTGATGAGGACATTTAT
>JAJYOQ010000234.1 GCA_021796135.1 Bacteroidota bacterium | reverse complement strand
TAAAGATAGAAACAATCTGATGTATTAATTCGGGACCTGCTGTGCGCGCATTTGCTGGAACTGCAAAATATATTTTCGTTTTATCATTAACCTCTATCACAATATGATCCATTTTATTTATAACCGGTCTGATTTCTAGCTCGCTATTCCATAAAAAAGATTATTACTAAACCTCTACAAAAAACTTTTGTTAGATAAGATTAATATTCTTTCTTTTTAAATATATAAACGTGATTAGCATAATAAATACTTCGGATAATAAAACCGAGATAGAACTGCCGATATGTTTATAATAGGGAACCAATAAAAAGGATAATCCTAAATTAAAAATGCCGGCAAAGATGATAATATTTGAAAATGCCTTTTTATAATTGAATGACAACATTGTCAATGACGTTGTTATAATATTTATTCCGCCAACAAGCGGTATAAATGCCAATATTTTCAAAACAACAATAGATTCAAGATAATGATTACCTAACAATATTTGGACGATCCAATTTGTAAATGCTAAAACCACGACGCTAATAATCATCCCAATAAAGCCAACATATCTAACAAGCTTTTTAATAAATATTATAGCATCCTGCTTAGATTCAGTATACAACCTGCTTAAATAAGGATATACAGAATAAAAAATAGGGCTTAAAAAATCTTCAATAGCTTTAATTATTCTCTCAGCAGCTGAATAGTACCCTACAATAATGCTATCGGCAAACAATCCAAGAATAAAGACATTCGAAGTGGTATATAAACTTGTAGCCAAGGTAGAAATGAATAGATGCCATCCTTCAACTAATTGATATTTCAAATCAGCAAAAGTTGGAATAATAAATCTTATCTTAAATGTATAGAATGCCACCCATAATGAAAGTATACCAGCCAATATAAACCCCAAGGAATTTATAATTGGTACGTACAAATAATCATTTGAACTTTTAACAACAACAAATATTGAAATCGTGAATATAATTCTCGAAATCAAGTTCAATATTGTGATGTATTTCATTTGTTCAATGCCTTGGAAGAACCATCGGGGGAACATGTTTTGCCCGATCACAATTCCAAAAGTACAGTAATACAGCAGCCATTCGCTTCTAAGTTTATCAAATGAAAAAATGATTAATGATAAAATGGATAGCGATATAAAAACAAACAAAATTTTTAATGTCATTACCGAGCTAAATATTGCCGAGACCTTTTCTTTATTTTGTCTGTAAATTGATATTTCTCTAGTCGCTGAAAAATTAAATCCATAATCTATAAAAACGTTGAAATATTGAATCAATGCTTGTGCAAATGCCAATAAACCATAGTTTGAAGGTAAAAGTACACGAACAAGGTAAGGCAATGTTATTAAAGGGATAATATAATTTGCAATTTGAAGAATACTAAGAGAAAAAAAATTTTCGAGTAATCTTTTATTGACGCCGATATTTAAATACTTTTTCAATTACCGCTATAGAAGATACTTAAAGGGTTATGCAATCTGAACAAACATTAAAAAAAGAATAGTTAAATAAAGAATAATCATGTTTCACTTACATCACCCAAAATTGAAGCTCTCTCCTCCTCCCGCAAATCACCAAAGTGTAGAAACATTGCCACAGAAGTCCAAAATACCATCGAAAATTGCCACCCTTCTATGTTTGGCTCTATCATCGAATGTACTATAACGCCTAAAAAAGCACTGACAAATGACCAGAGTAATATCTTTAATTTTACGTTCTTTTCATTGATATAATTTTTAATTGCCAAGAACAAGGAGTATCCAAGAATTGAAAGAAATAGGATCGCACCAATTACGCCGTTTTCTCCCAGCAAGCCAAGTACAATATTATGTGCTGAAGCAGCAGCGTCTGTCAATTTAAATTGCGAATAAAACCCTAAATTTCCAAAGCCAACACCTGTTATTGGATTTTCAAGAAAAGTTTTCCAAACGTCTTTATAAAAATTAACTCTACTCATGTACGAAAAGCTGTTTTCAACATTACTAATTCCTTCAAATATTATTCTTGTCATCGGATTTAGAATAACAACAATTGCAACAACAATAACCATGAGCAAAAGAGGAATAAATGTACGTCTTTTGACGGCACGTGAGAGAAAGATAAAAAGAGCAACAGTAAGTGATAAAATGCCCCCTCTTGAAAATGTGAGCATTATCGCAGCTGACATTAAGAACAAAACACCTAGAAACAATAGTCTTTTTAAAGTTGTTTTCAGCATAAATATAAATCCAATTGTAATCGGAATTAACAACACAAAAAAAGCAGCCAAATAATTTGATTTACCCCAGGCAACTTCTAAAAGGTTCTTTCTAAAAAATAATCTCACAAGCCCAATATTTACTCCACCCAAAGAGTAGAGGACATAAAATTCAATAAGTGCTAATGTTAAACCCCATAAGATTAAAGTAATGATCAAACTTTTGACTTTGTTTGTTCTGTTTAGAATAAACAGTGTAAAGACAAACATCATGAATCCGGAGAAGTAATTTCTCCAATATGCAATTGAGACTTGCTTATTTATCGAACTAACTGCCACAAAAAAAGTCCAAAGAAAAAACAATGCGAATAGTATTTTAATCTCAACATGTTTCCCCCTATATATTTCATTTTCATCTAACAAAACTTTCAATAAGAAAATCACTAATAAAATAGGAAGGAATATATCTACAAGAGTTATTACAGACGGTTTTTCCCCGATATTAAATGCATCTATACCACTTATAAGTATAGTAAATAAAAACCATTGAAGTAACTTATACGGGTAATTAAAGAACCAATAAATAAAGAAGACTAGGAAGAAAAATGATATAACTTCCAATGAAATTTTAAACAAACCCATCCCCAAAAATGCAAGCGGAATCAATTCAAGAAAGATCAATAAACTAAAACTGCCTATCTTTACGTAAGAATTGTTGTTAGCGAAAATGATTTTCATTTTTGTCTATTCAAAAAGAACATTTTTCTTAGAGGTAATACTATTTCTTCATGAACCTTCCTGTATCTAATTTCATCAGCTTGCATCTTACTCCAATTTTCTGCAAACAACATCCATACAAGAGCAAAAATGAAAGAGATTAAGAAAGCAATTATTATGATGAAAGCTTTTTTAGGACCGGCTTTTTCTTGGGCGGGAACAGCTTTATCAAGGAAAAGACAAACAGGAATATCCTTTTTTTCCTCTATCTTCGCTTGTTCATATATCGGTACAATAAATTCTAATATCTTCGCTTGTAACTCGTATTCTCCTTTCAATCTAATGTATTTTACTCCGACCTCGGGAAGTTCAGAAAAAGGTGTAAATAAATTTACATCTCGTTGTCCATCAATATTCGCATATTTCATTTTATTCAGTTGAGCCTGCATTTCATTTATCATCAATTGCTTATCGGCAATTAGCGGATTATCGTTTCCATAACTTTTCTTAAATATATCTAGTTCAATTTTTTGAATTTCAATTTTCGCTTTTAACTCAGCAGCAATAGTAATAGCTGCTTTAGTTTGCTCTGCTAATGAAAAGACAGAATAATTTCTACTAAAGTTTTTTAACGAATCCTCAGCATTTTTTATATCGTTAAGAGATTGAATATACCTTTTTTCTATAAATTCCCGGTTATTTTTTGCTTCAGCAGTACCAAGATCAATACTAATCTCATTAAGCACTTCCACAAAATAATTAGCCATTTCGGCAGCTCTTTGAGGATTGTTATCAGTTACTTTTATTGTAATATTTCCTTCATCTTCAACATTAAATTTTACGTTACTATCTAATTCTTTCAGTACACTTTCTATTGGTTCACTTGCCTTAAAATCATAAACCTTCCTAAGGTCAAATTTATTTATGACTTTTTCATAGGATGATCGACTTTTCAATATAGCGAGATAATTATAAGCTTCATCAGAAACCGTTCCCAATCTTCCTAACGTTCGTGACAAATCTTTTATAGTGCTTGAAAAACTACCAATATCGCCCAATAGTCCACCCTTTGATTTTGGAGGCATTACACTCGCAGTAGAAGTATACCATTTAGGGATGAAAAAACTAATAATGGTTGCAAGAATAGTTATCAATAATACATTGAAAATAATAAACTTACGCCATTTAACAATTAAAATGGCAAAATCAATGAAAGACTTTTCTTGCTTCACAATTTGTTTCGAATTTTCCATAGTTTGGTTACCATTAATACAAATTTCGTTTTGTTTTAAATCAAAATTTATTTTTTTGCTTGAACAACTATTAAGATGACTGTTGCCACAGCTGTTACTACCGTTGAGACATATCCGAGTGTCCGCATATAATATTCAAACGGCTTTGGAACATTTTTGGGAACGTAAATGAAATCTCCCGGATCAATTTTCGAATCACTGTCTGCAGTAATCCACGCATACGATCCGCCTTTAATAATTTTCACTTCGCTTTCGGCACGCTCGCCCAATCCGCCGGCTTTGTTAATGTAATACTTATCACTTTTCTGAGGTACATACTCAACATATCCGGGATTTCTAACTTGCCCAAAAACGTAAACCAAATCTTCTCGTTGCGGGATTACAATTATATCTCCGTCTTGAACGATGTGTTTGCTTTCTGTTGTTGTATCGGAATTGATCTTGGTAAAATCAATTATACTTTTGCTTTGAAGAACCCGTAGAGTGTTGTCAAGAGCCACTGAAGACGAATCTTCCGCGTACATATCGTTCATGCGCAGCATTTTCATCTGCTCAATAAACACATCGTTCAAATATTTCTCTGTAAGAATCGTATTGAAATTTCTATCCTTCTCAAATTCATCGCGTAACGCTTTCATCTTCAATACATTTACTTCACTAGTTCCTCGCAGAAGTTCGCTTCTTTCAAGCCAGGCTTTATCGGTAAATCCGCCTGCTTTAGCAATAACATCTTTTATTGTTGTGTTATCTTTTGTGATGTAAACGTAACCCGGTGTTCTTACTTCGCCCAACACTAAGGCTTTGTAGGCTTTCTTATCGTTATCCTTAAATAGAATTCTGATCCGATCGCCAATCTGCAGTTTGTAATCATCTTTGATCGGCACATTGATAACATTTTCTTTATTTCCATCGTTGCTTAGTCTTGAAATTTCCGCGGTTGTAACATTATCGTAAGCGGGATTAATTCCGCCGGCGAACAGAATAGCATCGGAAAGTTTGTCTCCATCCACAAATTGAAATTTTGTCGGCTTGTTAACGGCGCCGCTAATCTCAACAATACTTCTCTCATCATCGTACGAAGGGAAAATGATAACGTCGTCATCTTGCAGATACGGATTGTTTGACATATCTCCGGTTAAACGATACTTCAGCAAATCAATTTTTACAGTTTCGCCGTTGCGGTGCTTCAAAGTGATATCGCGCTTGGCATACTTTTCAATTTGCGCCGTGACTTTTTTGATCATATCAATCTGGTTTAGCCCGGAGCGCATATTCAATTCGGCTTCGGTGAATACTTTTGTGATGAAATGATCAAGACGTTCCGACTTGTACGCCGTGAACGAACCGGTGACTATAAAATCACCGCCGATTGTTACTGTGATCGGTTGAAACATCGAAAGGTTACTCTGCTTGCTCAATTGCTGGTTATCATCCTGAGCAAACAAAAGAGAAGCGAAACAAACAAAGACAACAACAAATATTTTTTTCATATAGTTTTTCTAATTCTTATTAAATCTGTGAGCGTATTGTTCGTTATAATAATTTTGATATTCACCCGAGATAATTCTCTCCCACCAATTTTTATTTTGCAGATACCAATCGATTGTATCGCTGATGGCATTTTCAAAATTGAATTCCGGTTTCCATCCGAGTTCATTTTGGATTTTCGAAGAGTCGATCGCGTAACGCCTATCATGCCCGGGGCGATCTTTAACAAACTCAATCAGTTCTTCACCTTTTCCCAATTTTTTCAGAATCAATTTAACAATCTCTATGTTTTTCATCTCTCGACTGGCACCAACATTGTAAACTTCGCCAACTTTTCCGTTTTCAAGAACCAACTCGACAGCTTTATTGTGGTCAACCACGTAAATCCAATCGCGAACATTTAATCCGTCGCCATAGACAGGCAATTTTTTGTTGTTGAGAGCGTTAATAATCATAAGCGGAATTAGTTTTTCCGGAAATTGAAGCGGGCCATAATTGTTAGAACACCTTGTAATCACTACCGGCAATCCGTATGTATGATGAAACGCGAGCGCCGCCATATCTGCAGCCGCTTTGCTTGATGAATATGGACTGTTGGGACTTAATGACGTTTGCTCTGTGAATAATCCGGTTGGACCAAGACTTCCGTAAACTTCATCGGTTGAAACTTGCAGAAATTTCTCTACGTGATATCGGCGTGACGCTTCTAACAAAACGGTTGTTCCTATTACGTTTGTTCTGTAGAAAATTTCCGATCCTAAAATGCTCCTATCAACGTGAGATTCTGCGGCGAAATTTACAACAAATTTTATTTCAAATCTCCTAAAAAGATAGTCCACAAGTTCATTGTTGGTAATATCGCCTTTTATGAAGTTATAATTTTTTTTCCCTT
>JAJYOQ010000233.1 GCA_021796135.1 Bacteroidota bacterium | reverse complement strand
ATAATCTTAAAATCATTTTCTTAACTTCCGTATTATCGTTTGTCTGAAGCTTATAATAATAAATGCCGCTTGCAAGATTGCTGCCGTTTAATGTTACATTGTAAACTTGTCCCGCAACTGCATTGCCGTTGAATAACGTAGCAACCTTTTCACCGAGTACGTTAAATATCGTTAATGTTGCCGGACTATTTTTACTTACGCCGAATTGTATCTCAGTTGAAGGATTAAAAGGATTAGGATAATTTTGATTAAGCAAAAAACTGTATTGCATTTGTCCTGAATTAACTTCTACAACAAAGCTATATTTATATGCACCGTCGTTATCAATTTGTTTTAACCTGTACGCATAACTTCCGTAAGACACAGTATTATCGACAAAAGAATAATTTTTGGGGGAGTTGCTATTGCCATTGCCTTTTACAAAGCCGATTTTATTCCAAGTTAAATTCTGACTACTGGCTTCGGACATTTGACTTCTTTCAATATCAAATCCGTAATTGTTTACTTCTGTTGCTGTGTTCCAATTTAATTCTACAGCGCTATTATTTAATGCTGCTGTAAAAGATGTTAGTTCCACAGGCAGTGCTGTATTTGCGTCTAATGTTACAGCACCAGTTGAGGTCACTGCCCCTGCCAACAATCTACCGTTTACCGTTGCGCTGGTATTCGCCGTGATTGATGTATTAGCGAGTATGGTTCCCTCTAAGTGAGAACTCGTTCCAAGAGTTGCGGAACTGCCGACCTGCCAAAAGACGTTGGTCCACACAACGCCGCCGCTGAGGATAACATTACTACTCGATGCCGTAATAAGTGTAGTAGACATCCGAAAAATGAAGACTGCACTCGACGAGCCGGTTAGTGTAAGAGTTCCTGTATTACCAAACGTTCCGTCAGCGGAATTGTAAATACCAGCATTCAAATTTTGAGAGGCGAGGTCCGATGCTATTGTGGTAATTGTGCCTGCTTGATTCATGGCATCAAGATACGCGGTATTCAAATCGATCATTGCCGTATCAGTAGTAGCACTGTTACCGTAGTTTGTCCCGCTGTAAGTTCCAGGTCCGCTGCCGCCCACAGCAGTAAGTCCAGTTATTGTATTAGTCGGATACGACCCAATATCCCCCGTAAGAACGGTAGAACCAGTGTTGGAGATTCCGGCAGCAGCCAGTACTGCGAAACTGGATGCAGTTCCAAGGTTGGGCGCCGTTTGAGAAAAAGCAATGGCAGGCATCATCAAAGTAATAGTCAGGATTGCACCGATGAGTCGGATGCTCCGGCTCAATATACTTGTTGAATTAATTGTATGAATTTTCATGATAACATCCTTATGGTATTTATTAATCTAAACTGAGATAATCATACAAAGAGGTATAGAATAATTCAATCAGCCAAAGGAATGAAAAAGGGACTACATCTTTTGGGTGAAGTAAACGCACCATTTAGATTATGTTGGAACAGTCGGTTAAACGGGTTGATGGGGGACTAAACATTTTTAGGAAAGGGAGTAGAGGAGCAAGGGAAAAATGGAATATTGGAGAAATGGAGTAGTGGAGTAGTGGAGGAATGGAGGAATGGATGACATGGAATTGATAGGGTTTTGCTTATCAATTCCATTAATCCTAAAGGTTGTTTTGCGTAAGGAGAATAATTAACCCAATTTCTTTTTCTCATTCGGATTCTTTATTACTTGCCTACGTTGATTGGTTCTGGGTTGCGAATGCTGAATTACAGAATTCTGCTTGGGTTGAACTATATTCTGTGGCCGCCTACCAGCTCCTTTAAAGTTGTTTGGATTTACTCCACGCTGCTGATTTCCCACGTTGCGTTGATTGTTCATTGGCTGGGTATGTTGAATTACGGCATTCTTCTTCGGTTGAGTTATAATCTGTTGCCGCTTATTCGTTCCATTAAACTTGGATGGAGTAATATTCCGCTGTACAGGTTGCTGATACTTACGAACATTTTTTGTTGGATTTACGCCGCGCTGCTGATTTCCAATGTTACGTTGATTGGTCTTGGGCTGAGAATATTTAATAAAAGTATTCTTATTCGGTTTTACATTATGCTGTTGGTTTGCAGCGTTTCTTACTGATATGGGCTTTACCTCATTCAATCTCATCACTTTAGGCGGAACTGGCTTGTGACCATTACTGCTCGGCTTTTGTATTTGTGGTCTGTAAATTTGCAGCTCGCTATTGGTGAGATGTTGTCCCGGCTGATTTATTCCCCGAATAGGGACTGCTTTAACCGGTGTGCGAGAATATCTTTGAACATCTGTTCTTTTAGGACCTGCAATATAAGTGCTTCGACGATTGTTATTTCTTAATGTATTTACAATAATTGTTGAATGATTTATGATCGTAACGTTTTCAGTTCGATTGATATAATATCTACTAATATTAGGATTTGTGAAATTCCGGTCTCTTACAAATATCCAGCGTTCACTTGGTTCATGGTAATTACTGCCAAAAGCTATACTCATACTAATGCCGGGTCCTAAAGGAGCCCACCCGAAATATCCGGGAGAACTTCTCCAACTTACCCAAGCAGGACCCCACTGATTATCGGGAACCCAGAGCCAACCGTATACATTATCGTAATCCCAACGACCATAGTGGAAAGTTGCCCAACCCCATGGATAATCGGAAATCCATGTCCAACCGTCAACAGTATATATCCAATGGCCATTAGTTGCATAAGGACTGAAGCTTGCGTCTACATTAGGTATCCAAACGTATCCATAATCGGGATTATTTACCCACATACCGTAGGGGCTCAATTGATCATAAAAAAGTTGATAACTTCCATTTCCTTGCTGGGCAAATGCATCTTGAGGTATTAGCCAAGCGCCCATATTTAATGTTACGAGCAGAGCAAAAATCTTCAAGTATCTCATTAAAGTGTCCTTTCTTTATTTTGAAATTAGTAGTGGAGAAATGGAGTAGTGGAATAATGGAGTTGAGAGACTGTTGTTGGGCAACTGATAAGTCATGCTTTGGTTTTCCATTATGAATGTTGGAATACAAGTTCGCGGTTAGTTCAAAAGTTATCTTCATTTAAAATCCAACAACATTGGCAATTCCGCTTCTAAGTGCAAACCACGTAAATTGAATAAACGGTTCGTCAGGTTTTCGTGTAAATTTTACTATACCGATTTTCATTGATCCCGATTTTCCCGGCATATTGTTTCCTCTTATGATGAACGTTTTACCGATGAAAGAGGATATCATATCAAAAATTCCGTTTCCCCTCCCGGTTTTTTTATTGAGCACATCGAATGACAGGTTACTATACACTACACGGACATAACCTGTCGCATGTCCCGAATGGACATTTACATTGAAAGATGCTTCATGAAGAATCCCTGAATTGATACGGCGCTGTTCGGCTATCTCAAGGAATTTGTTAAGACTGCTTACTTCCATTTGTTGAAGCGATCCGCTGTAACTGAAAGAAAATTGTGGAGATCCGAGAGGAATCAACATGAGCAGTTCCATTTTACTTGTATTCATAAAATTTCCTTGTGCATTAATAACAATAGTATCACGTCGCCCGGTGTGATTGACAATTCCTTCTGCAAGAACCTGCATCTTATCGAATGTTACTATAGCTGCTTTTGCACCTATTGCATACCTCTCATTATAATTCAACCGGCTATTCGTGACTTGCAGGCTGTCAATGCGTATAGTATCCTTTATAGATGATAAACCTTCATTAGGCATCAAAGGACTTGGAGATTTTGTATCGAAGGGTTTATCCATGTTTACCAGGACATCTACAAAAGCATCCCGAATATTTATTGAACGAGTTCGAAAGTTATTCCCAGAAAACAGTCTGGAGTAATCTAAACCGTTTACATAGATTTTAGGAATAACAAAGCGGTATCTGGCGGTTCTGAATTTACTTTCTGCAAAGAATTGTTCATCTGATATTAATGGATGAAATTCAACCGAGTCAGCAACAATCTCTGAATCCGGTACCGATAAATGCAGCCTCCCACAGAGGATTTGATTTTGTGCATGATTAATATTTAAGACAATTCCTTTTGCATTTAAAGAAGCTTCTGCAAGGTTATTAGAAGAAAAGTTTTTTGCACGGATAAGTTTTATCCAACCGATGCCATCTAAAGAGAACGAGCCAATTCTACACGAAAATGTAGAGTCGTTCTTTGTCACTGAGATAGAGTCACATTCTATACGGTTTTTTAATACATTGAAATTAACGCGTGCAATCGTTAATGAATACTCCGGATATGCTTTTGTAAAGGCGTCAATAATCCGGTACTTAAGAAATCCGTTAAGGTAAGTTTGCGGAAAGAAGAGGAATACGAGGGCAAAAAAGATTATGATAATTCCAACTGCAATACCTGAGTACAACACAATTTTACCAGCTGAAAGTTTTCTCCAAGTAATAGTTTGTAAATGTTTAATTCTCAGTTTTTTCATAAGCTTTCTTCTTCCCCTTTGACGCTGAATTTACATCTTCAACGAATTTTTCAGGACCTAATAAAACTGCTATCCATCGTGTATCTTCTCTACTCTCAAATGCAAACTTCAGAGTCATTGTTAGAGGAATGCAAAGAATCGCACCTATCAAACCAAGCAGGCTTCCCCAAAATATCATAGAGAGAAAGACAACCAAGGTAGATAAACCAAGCCTTCGCCCCATAAGTTTCGGTTGGATAATATTACCAACTATAAAACCAACTAAAAGATAACCGGAAGCTACAAAAATAGCGCTGCCTATCCCGAGTTGGATAAGAGCAAGAAGAACAGCGGGAATTGCAGCTATGACAGAACCTATATTGGGTATAAAATGAAGCAGAAATACAAGGAAACCCCATAGAACGGGATACTTGACCCCGAGGATGGAAAGCCATATTCCTATCAAGATAGCTGCAGTTAGATTAATTAATGTCGTAATAACCAGATAGTGTCTGATATCAATTATGAACTTGGTGAACCGTGGAAATACAGCTTCCGGATTACCGAGAACAGCACGGAGTTTAACGGGGAAGCTTGAAACCTCAAGTAGAATGAAGGTTACTGTAAGAAGAATTAGGACAACGTTTGAAAGTGCCGAACTTAATCCGGCAAGAAAAACTGCAGTAAGGTTCATTATCGCTTCAGGATTAAAATACTTTTCAAGAAGCTTGTCTGAGCCTATGATACCCTTGCTTGTCAGAAGCGTTTCAAATGCAGTGATTTGTTCTTGTATGCGCATTTGGTAAAATGGAAGAGCATCAGAAAAACTTTTAAGGGAAGTTCCAACTAATACACCAATTAATAGCAGAATAATAACCATGACTGATACGACGATAATCACCGACACAAAAGAAGGAATGCGTTTCTGTTCGAGCCAGAGTACCGGAGGAGTTCCTATTAAAGCAAGAAAAACGGAAATTAAAGACAATACAATAACCGACTGCGCCAGATTTATACCGGCAATTATGATTACAAGAGCAGCAGCAATAACGAGAAAGCGTACTGCGCTTTGGGAACCCGTACCTTTGGGTAGATAGTTATTTGTTTTATCCATATGTCAACTGCAATGGGAGGTTTAAAGTACTCGTCTTCCACTAATAATTCTTACTAAGATCATTATAATTGCAATTACAAGCAGTATATGAATAACACCTCCCATAGTATAGGAAGTGAGCATCCCAAGAAGCCACAAAACTATTAAAACAACCGCTATTGTGTATAACATAATAAGTAACCTTTCAGTTTAAGTTTCAATGTTTAAATTCGATATAAAGCTATGAATTGATATATAATAATTCAATCGAGCAAAGGGATGAAAAAGGGACTACATCATATGGGTGAGAAGGCTGAAGGGGATTACTAACAGATTAAATTAGGTAGTCTACTAAACTCATCGGAATTAACTTCCTTTTAGGGCTCATTATAAAATCCATATTCATGATTGTTATATCTTTTAATTGTCAGTATCAGATTTTTCTTTTTGCCTGGTCTTTAACACGCCAGCCATAATCCCTAAACCAATTATGATAATGACACCAATGATAATCCAAATCGGCGGAGCACCCAATTTATAAGCTGCCAAAGCTAATCCGCCAGCTACAAATGCAGTTCCTATTAAATATAATGCAAAATTAGACATCTAAATTTTCCTTTTATTCTTGTGCTGTTTTCTAAATTGCCGGAATAATTGCGAAGATAAATTTAGCTTCTTATTAATCGTTTTCACTTTTAGTTGAATTATCTAAAGTCAACAAATCATTAAATCAACAACAATCTTGATGACTTTATCACTTAGTCAATTTGACTGTTTTTTCGTTTTGTTGTTTACTTATCGTAATTCCTCCGCTTGCAGTGCAACTATAAATAAATATAGATATAGCGAAAATTAGAATTGACAATATTACATTTAGCTTTTTCATAGTGATTCTCCTAATAAATTAACTTTACAAGACATTCATTTGATTAAATTAATACTTGCACTTAAAAGATCCGGGCAACTCATTAAAACTAAGATTTAAGTGCCAATATTTTAGATAGTTTTATCCGGTCTACCAAGTGATTCCCCATTGAAGTCCCTGTAATATTTAGTTACAGGGACATTCAT
>JAJYOQ010000232.1 GCA_021796135.1 Bacteroidota bacterium | reverse complement strand
TAACCGAATCCTTACGTACATCTGCATTGTTAAGAGGCAATAGATTTCTGCCTGGTAATAATGAGAGTGTTTTACCGCTTCCGATATGTATTATCACAGGAATATTTGGATTGGTTTTAATTTCATAGAGTGCAGCCCCCTCCCAAGAATCCGTTTCTCTACCTACCAGAAGCGGTCTAATTTTCGTCTACACTTTTCTACAGATTTTAAGTATCTCGATTTTTGAAAAAAGCCCAATTTTAGGGCTTACAAACGATGTTGACTACAGATTCAAAGACAGTGACCCTGATAACCAATTGAATTTATTCAACTTATAACCGGACAGTAGTGAGTTTTTTTATATTTTTAAGGTGAGCTTACATTTATTAATCATTCCGAAATGATAAATCTTCTACCGGTTCAAGACTTCAGAATCTATAATTGTATCATTAAAATTATCTTGCATTCTTTGGGTGTTAACGACCCTTTATCTACACCCTTGGGAGTTATCCATATAGATCCATCTTTATCAAGTATGGATAAATTGGCTCCGGAAGTTGTAGTCATCCCGTTTTGATATATTCTATTCATTATCTCAATAATCTCATCGCGTGGATGCATAAATTTGAATTTCATATAAGTTTTATTAGTGGACTTATACTAAGTATAAGCTCTCAATTATTTTAGTTTAATATAGACTCGAATCTGTATACTCCTGAACCGGCTTTTACCGTTAGGTAACCGTGCTCGAATTTGTCGATCTCTATTCCCTCAACCTTATTTATTTCAATGCCATCTTCTTTTACAGAATCAGCAGCTTTTGCAGGGATGTAAATTACAGATGATGCGTTAACTGGGATTGTCATATTCATAAATAATTTATTTCCTTTCACTTTCCACGACGAAACGATTTTACCATTCATGGTATTTAACCAAGCCTGTGCATGAGAAATATTGTCTTTTGAAATCTCCGGCTTTATTATAATATGCTTGTAAGCTGGCCCGTCCGTTTTAATACCTACCATATAGTTAAACATCCATTCGCATACTGAACCAAAAGAATAGTGATTGAAAGAATTCATTCCTGCCGACATAAAACCATGCCCTTTTGTATAACTGTTCCATCTTTCCCAAATTGTAGTTGCACCGTTTTCAATCTCATAACCCCAAGAAGGATAACCTTTATTAAGAAGTAGTTGATAGGCTGTTTCATTATGCCCGGTCATGGATAATGCCGGTAATAAAGCTTTCACACCAAGAAAACCGGTCGTAAGGTATCCGTTGTTATCCAGAATTAATTGATTAAGATATTCCCCGGCTTTAGCAATAAGACTATCAGGAAGCATGTGCATATAAATTGCGTTATCATAAGCGGTTTGTGTATTGCCTGAAAAACCGAGCTGACCATCTACATAACCCGCCCCAGAACCATAAGCTTTTGCGTTGCATTTTAACCTTCCATCTGAAGCAACATAGTGATTAAGAAAAGCGTGTTTAATCTTACTGAAAAGCTTAGAATAATAATCAGCTGATTCAATATTTCCTGCTGCTTTTGCCATTTCAGACATCATTGAAGCGCAATAACCATAGTACATAGTTGCAAGCATGTCAGGAGGTGTTTTCTTACCGATTGACAACCAATCGCCATAGCCGCCTTTCGGTTCAATATCTTTAAATGAACCCTCGGTGAAAAAGTTTTTGCCTTTGCTCTTCTTTTCAAGAAAGTTCATAAACTTTACCATGTGAGACCAATATTTTTTTATCACCCGGGTATCGTCATAGGTTTTATATATTTGATATGGTACAATAATTCCGGCTTCCATCCAGCCGGGTGAATAAGTGTTTATTGCACGAATGTGAGGAAACGGGGCAAATACCGGATACGCCCCATTCGGTAATTGAGCATCATTTAAATCTGTAAGCCATTTAGTGAAAAAGGCAGCAACATCTCTGTTGTATACTGCCGAACTAATATATATTTGAGCATCGCCAGTCCAGCCCAGTCGTTCATCTCGCTGCGGACAGTCTGTTGGAATATCCATAAAGTTTGAACGCTGTGTCCATACGATATTGCTGTATAGCTTATTAACCATAGTGTTGCTACATTCAAATGAACCGTTAACCGGCGTATCCGAACCAAGCACCAGCCCGGTTATTGTACCCGTATCCGGTTTCTCTTTTAATCCGCAGACCTCAACATATTGGAAACCGTGATAAGTGAATTCTGGAGTCCACACCTCACCATTAGGGTCACCCTTAAGAATATATGTATCGGTAGCTCTCGCCATGCGAAGGTTCTCTGTCATTAAGCGCCCGTCAGGATAAAGCATTTCGCCGTAACGAATCACAACAGTGTCACCTGCATTACCTTTTACTTTGAGAGTAACGACCCCAGCAAAGTTCTGCCCCATATCAAATATATATTTTCCATTTTCGCGCGGTGTAATAGATTTGGGATGAATTATTTGTGTTACTTGAATTGGGTTGCCCGGATAACATTCAATTTGACGGTCGGCTTTTGGATAGACTTCAACTTTCTTCCAAGCAACATCATTATAGCCTACTGTCGACCAACCATTGAATTCTTTACGTGCGTCATATTTTTCGCCTTCTAAAATATCCGATTCCACTATCGGTCCGTAGTTAGCTTTCCAAGAAGTATCTGTAACAAACTTTTCGGTTTTTCCATTATCATATTCCACTTCAAGCTGTGCTATAAGGGTTGGGACTTTACCGTAAAATCCTCTCACTTTGGGGTTTTGAACTAACAGTGCATATCCAACATAACCTGCATACCAGCCATAAGATAAGATGGAACCTAAAGCATTCTTTCCCGCATGGAGATTATTCGTAACATCATAAGTCTGATAGTATACTCGTTTATTGTAGTCCGTCCATCCGGGAGTCAAATAATCGTTACCTATCCTTTTCCCGTTTATATAGAATTCATACAATCCCAAAGCAGTAACATACAAGCGTGCTTTTTTAACTCTACCGTTAAGTTTAATTTCTTTACAGAAATAAGGTGCAGGCGGCAAGTGATATACTTTCCCCTTCCCAAGATTATTAAAATCCAGTCCTATCCATTCCGCTTTCCATTCGTTCTTATTTAGTAGACCCATTTCCCAGATAGCCGGTTTACTCCAGGTGCCGGGAATTCCGCTTTTGTCCCAGCTGCGCACTTTCCAGTAACAAATTCCACGCGAAGTTAAAGGTTTTCCCTTGTATTCAATTTGATATGTTTTATCACTTATTACTTTTTCTGAGTTCCATAAATCAGCTTTTCCGGGTTCAAGTTTCTCAGGTGATGATGCTACAATTATTTGATAAGCCGTTTGGTATTGTCCTCTTGAATTAGAGTTTAATATCCAACTAAGCCGGGGATTTTTAACATCTATAACAGGATTTACTTTATATTCACAACGGAGGTAGGTTGCGGTAAGATCAGTTTTAAAATTACTACCGGAAATAATTCCGCTGGCAAGTAAAAAAAATGACCCTAATATTATTGCTGATTTTTTCATTTAGCTTCCTTTCATCTGTTTATATTTTCCAGTTAAGTTAGCACTTCAAAGTGCATTAAAACGCCAAGAAAGTTAAAATTTCATCTACATGCTCAAAGGCAATACTCTTGTGTGCTTAGCGTTTGATGTCAGTTTCATACTCGGGGTTTTTCATTGTGAAGTGAGTTAATTAGATAAAGTTGATTTTTTAATAAATCATCTCACTACTGTCCAGTTATAAGTTAAATTAATTGGTTATCATCATGAGTAATATTATTTATGTAACAAGAGTCGTCAAACAAGCTAATAACGGGGGATTTTCTCAAAAATAGTGACACTGACAGTCTGCAGAAAAGTGGAAAGTGATTGTTTAATTTTTAATTTTTTCTTCACGATAGCGAGTAACACATAAATAGAAATGGCAATCTAAACTTGTGTTTTTACAGCGTTAAAAGAATTACTATAGAAAGATTTTATTTTAAGGTTCTGTTTAATCCATTTTGGTAATCCATCTACGGAACAAGCTGCTTCGAATATAAGAAGATACAACTATACTTGCTTCTGTTACTCCATTATTTAATGTCATTTATATCCCATGTTAGTTTTTCTTCGAGTGCAAAGAAATGACCAAGCAGAGTCCATCCATAGGTATTCGCTCCCTCACCTTCCCCAGTTTCGGAGTTGAAATATTCACGGTTGCCTGACTTATCGATCAGTTCCTTCGTACGTTGCGCTACAATAGTAGCTAAAATATTATATCCATAAAATTTCAAACCATGATAGACCATATAGTTAGTATTTATCCAGGTAGCTGCACGCCAGTTACAACCCATATCAGCCGGAAGCTCTTTAGTGCTATACCATGGTTCAGATTTTGCTAATGCTGAGATTGGGTATGGTGTCCAAAATTCTCGAGGATTAAACAGATGCTCTACAATCATTCTTTTTGCTTGTTCGGGTGTTGCAACTTTTGCCCAAAGCACTGCGAAAGATTCAACCGACTTAACCGGAATCTTGTACTGATTTGCGGATAAATTATTAAGCTGCGAATATTCCCATACCATTTTAGATAATGGTTTATTCGGATCTACTTTCCTATCATAGAAAAATCCATCTTTATTATCCCATAGTAATTTCCGGATGGCTTGTTTTCTTTCCTCTGATATTTTTGCATATTTTTCAGCCATTTTTTCTTTGCCCGCAAGATTGCATAGCCTAGAGAATGCCAATGTTTCACGAACTAAATAACAATTTAAGTCAACACCTTCGCACTGTCTATCCTCCCAATAACCGGCACGCTCAACTTGATCATCCATACCTGTGTGAGGCGCACTCATCCATACACTTAATCCGTCTTTTTTTATAGTCATCTCGTTAAGCCAATAATCAATATATTTTTTTAATTTGGTAAAGTAAGGCTCTTTCAATATCCAATTTTTTTCCCCATAAGCTTTATAAATCAGATAACAGATTTGCGCAAGAAATGGTTTTGCTTGCTCTACACTCTCCCATTTACTTGATGGAACGTCTCTGGCAGTAAACCCGGATTCTTTTTCGTGATCAAGGAATATTAACACACCATCTTTAATATATTTTGATGGCCAACCCATATAAATTTGTACAATTGCTTGAAAATACTGATCCCAATCATAAATTCCTTTATAGATATCAGCCGGGCAAAGGTACTGTAACCCGGTAACAGAATCTGTTCTGATCATCTCATTTTGCATTAAAGAATCTAAACCTAAAAAATGACTTCTATACTCTGCCAGTTCCGCCTGGTCTGGTAATTTGTCCGGTAATGTTTGACCGTAAACATAGAATGAAAAGGCTATTAAAATTAGGAAAATACATTTTTTCATTTTTCCTCCAAAAATTTTTGATTTGTTTTCTGTGATATGGAATTGTTGACTTCTCATTTTTCAGATACTCTAAATATTCGAGTTTCTGCAAAATAGGTATTGTTTAATTTGATTAACCTTCCAGTTGCATAACATAGTCATCACTATGTGAGAGTTTTACCACGATTGGAACTTGGTAAGTTCGCAAATCCTTACCTCACCCAATTAGAATAGTCCAAGCTTCGCTTGGCGCTCGTAGAGTAGGACAAGGGCGCAGTAGCTTTGAAGCTCTGTTTCCCTTGAATCCGGGTAGAAGGGTTGTGCAATTCGCAACCCAGACTCCCACGGAACCAGGCGTGCGGATTTCCCGCACCTGGCTCTTCAGAGATTGATTCACAGCATTGCGTATGATTGCATCTTCCCATATGGAATATGAACCTTTGGACGCAATAGCGGATATTCTTTCTTTAGTACATTGTACTTATCCCAGGGGATATAACCTTTCCAGCTTCGACTACATAGCAGTTTCCACCAGTACTTTTCAGCCTTATAGTATACTTTCTGTAATGAACCAAGATTTCCACCCATTCCATAATAGTTGTAATGACCTCTGAGCATTTCGTTTATCTTTGCTGACTGTTCCTTTATTGTCCAATGTCTTATTTCTTTCATCTTTTCTGTAAGCTCTATTATGCTTCTTCTTAATCTGCTCCTTTCGGTTTTCCTTCCTACCATGAAATTACCTTTGCGGTTTCTCGTGCAATAGTGTGTAAAGCCTAGAAAATATATAGTTTCCATTTTTCTGCCTTTCTCTTTTGCATGCTTGAATGTAAATCTTCCGAACTCTACAAGTCTTGTCTTTTCCGGTTCTATTTGCAATGAAAACTTTGCAAGCCTCTTGTCCAATACTTCCCGAAATCTTATTGCATCTTCTCTATATTGGAAGCATACTATAAAATCATCGATGTAGCGGATAAGATAGCATTCTCCTTTTAGTCTTGGTTTTATGGCTTTCTCAAACCATAAATCCAATACATAATGTAAGTATATATTACTTAAGAGAACACTTATGGAACCACCCTGTGGTGTTCCTGCTTCGCTTTCCTGAAGTTTTCCGTTTTCCATTACACCTGCTTTAAGCCATCTTCTGATGAGGCTTATTATCCTTGGGTCTCCGACTCTATGTTCAACAAACTTGAGTATCCATCCATGGTCTAAACTCCCAAAGAAGTTCTTCAAATCAGCTTCCATCAATAATAACTTCTTTTATGTGCT